>CAZPCF010000013.1:0-18788 GCA_964585045.1 uncultured bacterium | reverse complement strand
GCCAGGAAGCGGCGACGATGGCGGACCTCGAAAAAGAGCAAGCAAATTCGGCGCTGGTCGAAGATCAGGTGCTCAGCGAAACGGTCCAGAAGTTCTATGAGATAGCGATGCTCAACCAGCGGATCGCGACCAAACGCGACGGAGTCCTCCGGTTGCAGGCCCTGGATATCGAGCAACGGGCCGTCGTCGGCGCGATGGACGAGAGTTTGACGAGCGCGCGGAATCGGGCGGACATCGACCGCTTGGAGCAAGAGATCGAAATCTTTATGAACAACAGACAGGCCGCAGCACGGCGCATCGTGGAACTCGCAGGCCGTTCTCCGACCGTCGTCCTGGGAATACCGGTCGAAAAGATCACCCTGGAAGATGTGACGCGAGACATTGCGGCGTCGCCCCTTTTGGGGAACGGTGAAAAAGCGGCATTGACAAAAGCGCTTGCCACGGTGAACCGCATCAGCGCCGAGCAGAACCGCCAGGCGGGGTTGGAATATACGCTCGCGCTTCCGCAAGCCACATTGGACATCTTACGGACCACCGAGTTTTACACCCTTGGTGACAAGCTCAGCCTCGAGATCCGGCTGGACCTGTCCTGGGGGATCGATTCTCTGCACAAAATGGATGTCAATGATCAGAAGCTTAGGACCGAGGCCTACGCGTTCGCCGAGCAGATGCGCGCGGTCTACGAGCGTCTTGCGCTACTGAATCAGGCCGAAACTGGCACGGAACAGTATGTGGGAGAGCTCAAGCAACAGGTGGCCGCGAGGCAGGCGTTGATCGAAAAGATCAAAGCCGACCCCAACAAGAATTATCTCTACGACCGGAGCCTTGCCCAGGCCATTCTTGATTACAACACGATCCTTGAAGATCTCCAGGGCGCGGAGCAAGCGCTCGCGATCGTGCGCGAGCAGCAGCGGCAGTACGGCGATATCAAATCCTTTGTCCAGACCAAGCTGGACGAGGCCGGCAAAAAATATCCCGAACAAGGGAAATTGATCAGGCAGGCGCTCGAAGAATTGCGTGTCGGAAAAGCGGAAGCCATGGCCGCACGGCCGGCCGTCAGCGGCGCTTATCAAGAGCAGCAGGAAAAACTTGTTGTGGAGGGACTTGAATTCGCGAAAAAGATCGTGGAAGGAGCTGACGGCAGGGACCAAGTCCGCCGTAAATTCCTCGAAGAAGCGACCTACCGTCTCGCCGCCGTCCGGGAAATGGCCAAAAAGGACGCCCTGAACTATAGCGTTGCCAACTGGTTCAGCCTTTTTGCCGGTATCGGTTCCGGTTGGGGATGGGGCGATCGCAATGAAGATGATATTTTTGCAAGCGGGACACAATGGAAGTATCGTACGAGCATTGGTGCCGGGGCCAGGTTTGCTCTTCTTGATTTCACATGGGGCGCCCGCAGGACGGAACGGCAGCTGGCACAGGATGCGGCCGACAAACTGGTGGATCGGGCATCTGCCGAACTTTCGCAGTCTGTGGACGGCTGGCTCAACAACATCCAACGCGAGGCCGAACTCGTTGAACGGACCCAGGAGCAGCTTAAGCTTCGGCAGACCGAACTTGACGGCATGAGGGCAAAAGCCGAGGAAAATAAAAAGACTACGAAGGGACAGCAGTACGCTTGGCGTGATCAAAGCCGGATCACGGCCGCCGAAGTGGACGTGGAACGGGCCACGGTCAAGGCGCGGCAAGCCCGGGCAAATTTTGCGCGCGTGATGACGCAATTCAAGGCCTTTACACTTGGGGAAGATCGCGTTCTCAATGACGTTTTGAAAGAACCCATGGCCCGGGAAGTTATCGAGCAGGTTCAACCGAAGGTCAAGCAGGCGCAGAATAATCTCATTCAGGTTATTTCCAGCGTAGGTCGCCGGGTCACTGAGTGGGATGCCGGACGCATTGCCGAGACGCTTTCGGGATACATTCAAGAGGGCCAGGATATTGATGCCCTGATGGACTATGTGAGCAATCTAAAAGAAGAACCTATGTTCACTGGTTCCCGCCGTGATTTCATTGACCAAGGATGGCCGCTCTTCCGCGAATCCGACCTTCCGAAGATCCGCGAGGCTTTAGAAACAAGGATCAAGCTCGGCAAGGAACTCGCCAGGGCCGAGGAGGCTGAAAAGGGGACTGTGGAATCCCCCTTTAGCCCGCTTTTGGACCTGCAGGGGAACATGACCGATGGTGGAAGGGGCCAGCTTGAGGAATTGTCAAAGGATGTCGGCGGCCTCATGACGGCACTGAACGGGGTCCGCGACGGCTTCGTGCCCTCTTGGGGACGCATGTCGCCCGAAGAGGAGATCATGGAGGTGCAGCTTGGCGCGATCGTTGACGAGGCGCGCAAGGTTCAAAGCCGGATCGATGAGTTATCAAAGATCACGGGGAAACCGGACGCGCAACAGCTGTCCGATCTTACCGAAGCGATCAAGGCCTATCTTAAGCTGGAGATCGATTACGTAAAAAGTCTTTATTTCATCCGGTCGGACAACGCCCCGCTCTGGAAGGAGTTTGAGAAAACGCGTAAACAGATCAGTGCGGTCTCGAATATCGCGCCGGTCGAAAATATCCTGCGGCAACTGGACGACGCCGTCTGGAGCAATCCGGTAAGGGCGCTCATTCTCGACCGCGATAAATGGACCGCCGGAGTGACGGTAGGATTGGATCTGACGCCGGGCAGGCATTCGGTGGTCCAATACGGGGTCACGCCGTGGTGGAACATGGTCGGCGTTGTGGGGGACGCGGTCATTGCCAAGGTACCTCTTGTAGGAAAACCTGCCAGCCGTATGCTTGGATGGGACCAAACGGATGTTAACCTGCAGATCGCGGGATATCTCAAGGACATGCAGGTGGGGATCCTGGGCGCCGAAGATTCCCTGCAAAGTCTGGATACGACCGCGAACACCCTTAAAGAGCAATACGCGTATCTTGTTCGTCAGCATGAGCTCATGAACAACCTCCGGGATGCGGTCAACCAATGGTTGCACCAACGGGAATATAACGTCAAAACCGCCGCGTCGGACTACGTGCAGGTCTCAATGTACAGCGGGGACGCGACCGCCTGGGAACGCGATATGGGCAAAGTTAATGAACTTCTTGAAAAAATGAGCCATGTGGAAACCGCGCGGCGGGCTGTGGAAATGCGACTGCGTGCTCACGGTATTATGCCCGAATCGATCGATGTAAAAGGTTATATGAAAGCATCGGACGTGATGGAGGCCTATGAGGAGGGGAAACCCGGAGTGGCCGGTAAATTACCCGGCTGGCAGGAAGTCCCCAAAGGAAAAATGACCGCGGAAGAGGTCGCTCAAAGATCCATTCGATACCAGATCGCTCAGTTGGATGAGGCCTTGGCAAAGATGGAAGATAAAATGAGAACGCGCAGTCGGACCGCGTTCAGTTCTTCCGGCGTTCTTACCGGTGCTCTGAGCGATCGCGCCTGGGTTATGGGTGGGAAGACCGAAGAAAGAGGCGTCTACACTGCAGACGGCGAGGAAACCGGCACGGAAAAGATCGAGACAAAAACGCCCACCATCTCGGCAACGATCGATATCGATCTCGGAGAATTGATGTTCGGGTTCCAGGCTCGCGTTTACCGCATCCAGGCTGAGAATGCAAGCGCGGAGTCCAAAAAGATCCTCGAATCCAAGCGCAAAGAGATCGAAGATGCGATCACAAAATATGAGACAGAGGCCAAGGCCATTCAAGATCTCGAACCCGAAGAGCAGCTCCGTTTTTACAAGATCTTCAAAAATATGCGGCTGCATGGCATGACCGGCACGGCGAATGAGGGTGAGATCAAAACCAAAGCTGACTATTTGCACAATCTCGCGGTGCAGGTTATGGAGGCCCGTACCACGATGAATAATGTGATGTATGAGGTTGCCAAAGCGGTCCAGGGGACCGTCCGGATCATGCCGTCGATGGAAACTCAGGGTATGGACCTGACCGTGTTCGGTGCAGATGAGGTGATCCAGGCCGCGGAAACACCGGAGGGCGCCCAAAGGTTCAGAGAAAAAGTGGCAAGACTGAGGCTGAAAGATGCCGAAGGAAGATTCAGAGACCCGCAGCTTGCGCAGTTGATGAATCAGATCAAGATCGCGGGACTCAAGGACAAAAGCCTCTGGAGCAAGGCCCTTACGCAGTTATCCCTTAACGCCGGGTACGAGGACAGCCAATTCGGCCTTTCGCTTTCAAAGACCATTCGTCTCTGGGGAGGGGATTTCCTTCTTTCGCTTCGTCTGAACGAGCTCGAGAGAGATCAGCTGCGCGAGCGGTTTAAGGGGCAGAACATCGCAACCGATCATGAATTTGTACGGCTTCTCAAGAACTTCGAGAGCACTCAAAGACAGCTCGCCACGGCCAATCGGCGGCTTGGCGTGCTCGACAAAGGCCTCGATCGTGTGACCGACGGGAGCGCTACGCGGGATATTGGGACCGACTTTGCGCTTGATTACGTGAATCAATATAACGAAGCGCACCGGAATCTTTATTTCACCGGCGTTGCGCACGCCAGGAACATCATGGAGCTTGTGCAATTTTTGAGGGCGCATAACGTTGATCCCGCTTCCGTCGGGCTCAAAGTCGCTCCGGAAGAACCCAAGGCCGTGCCGGCCGCAGGTGAAGCCCGCCCCGCCGGGCCGGCGCAAAAGATCGAGGTTGTTAGCGCGGCGGATGTCGAACTTAATAAATTCACCCACCGGAGGGATTTCATGACGCCGGTGCAGGCGCTTTATCCTCAGCTCGCGGATGCGAGTCGCGGATTGCTCGCAACTCTTACCGACGAGCCTGGAGCGAAGACGCCCGCGATGCAGACGATGTTTGCCAATATTGTCGGCGCAGAGTCAGAGACGCACAATATGGCCGAGGCCCTGGGCGATCAGCTGGGTCCCCGGTGGCTTACGCCTCTCACGGAGATGGCAAAGCACAAGGGTGTGATCCAGAAACTTTCAAACGGCGCTGCATGGAGGCCGGTTGTCCAGGTGACCGGGGAGATCAGTGGCCAGGGGACCCTCGTGATCCCAGAGAGGTACCCGTCCTGGATGCAGATCACGGTCGAAGAAGGTGAGACCGTCAAAGCCCTCGAAATTTTGGGCGATTTTACGGGTTCTTTTGACGCGGCGGCCTTGATGAAAAATGGCGGCCGGCTTACCGTCGGAAAGAACGGCAGGGTCACGATCACCGACAGCGGAGCGAAAGTTGTTTTTGACGGCCAGACAGCGGTTCGAGCGACGGGGGGTGAGCTGCTTGGCAAGGAATTGAGCATTACGATCCCGCCTCAGCAGATCTCTCCCTCGATCACGGGGAAAATACTGCAGGCCTCATGGGCCCAGGACTGGAACTCAGCGTTCGTGACAAAGCCCACGGTCCGCGATGATTTACAATCTGCGGGGATCGATCTCCGGACCTTAGGGTTCCTTGATTTTGCCGCGCGCCATGTGGACCTCGCTTTGAACAGCAAAGAATTCCGCGAAAGAACCGGTATTACGACTCCCGAAGCTGCCACGCAGTGGTTTATTGATGTTTTAGAGTCTCTCCCTACGTCCAAAACACTTCTTGAGGAACGGTATCGCGGTCTGAAGCCCGCGAGGGGAGTGAACGCCAAGTATGTTGTTCGCGGGATGCCGCTCAATATCAACGATGCGAACGAGTTCGGGATGATCTGGGGCCTGGCGTTCTATGCGAAACTCGAAGGCCTCCCGCTCGACGCTAATTTATTTGATACCCCGCTTCGATATGTCAGCGATGTGGGCCAGAAGGGCAAGATCGAAACGACCCACGGCCAGCTTCTCGAGCGGCGTTTCCAATCCTATTCCCTCAATAAGATCTGGCGCGATGTGATGGACCATCGGATCGACAGCGATACGGCCTCCGCGGGTTTTCAGGACGCGTTTTACTTTCGTTCTGTCGCGGAAGGGACCTTTGATCCGGCGACGGGGACGATAACGCTCAAGCAGATCCACCGGGAGGATATGGCTGAAAAAGCGCGCGCCCTTGCCCTTCGTGCCGCGTTGCAGCAATCAGGCGCCCCGCGAAGCGAGTGGCCCAAGATAGCCTATTCCATCGGTGCGCTGCGGAGTGTGTTCGCCGACCTGATGGAGGCCAAGACGCCCGAAGAAAAAGCAAAATTTGGACAAGACATCCTCAAAATGTCGGGGGCGTTCGCGGCCAGGAACGCGCAATTCCTGCTCGACCAGAACGTGCGGCTCAGCGAAAAGGCCCGTAACTTGAAGGCCGGCGAGACCCTTACGGAAGAAGAATCAAGCTACCTATTGACCCCCGAGGAGATCAAAGGTTTGGAGAATATCCGTGACGCGTCTATTGCCGACGTTAAGCTCGGAGTTTCCTTCGGCTATGCCATGGGAGTCCTCAACCATCTTCTTTACGGGGACGGTTTCGAAGATCTCGAAGAGCGTGACGAGTGGCTGGCAAGACCGCTGGGAGAACGTGTCAGCGATCTTCGCCAATGGCTCGGGATCGTTTCCAACATGAATAAAGCCATCGAATATCCCCTTGCCACGGACGAAACCGGTGAGAAGATCGGGATGTTGCTGGCCATGGCAACGGATATTGCTGCGGGAAAAGATGCATGGGTGGAATTCTTTGATTCAGAGGGTAATTTGGCTGGTAAAACAGATGCAGAGCGGGCAGTTTCCAAAAAAAATGTCGAGAAGTTGTTTAAAACCATATTGACGTCTGGCGGTGAAGCAGCCATTTTGAAATATGCATCCGATGTGGATGAGCTTGGTATCCATGAGGAGAAAAGCAAGCGAGGTAAGGCGGGCGATATGGTTGCCATTGCTCGTGATCTTGCGCTCAATACTGATCTGGAGACTCTCGCGGATGTTAAAAAAGAATTAAATATTCGCACGCAGATATTTCATGAAGCCCTGGCACTTGGTGAGGATTACCGATTGCACGCCTCGGAATTGGAGTTCTACGCAAAGAAGTACCACGAGTTTACCGTGACTCACGAAGATAAGAACAAGGACCTTTATCCGGAAATGACGGTGCCGCGGATGTTTGAATTGATCAGGACCGGAATGCATGCGCGTGAGGAGTTGTTAAAAATCACAATTCCGGCGATAAGCGCAAAAGCAAATAAACCGAAGCTGATGACAGATGCCGAATACGAGAAATTTATCGCGAATGCAGACCGGCTGGCGCAAAGACCCGTAGAATTTGGAGCGGCTTTCCAGTTAATGATGGATTTTTTTAACGATCAGCTCAGGCGGCCGACTGAAAAGCGCGTGAAGCTCGATGCTGCCGACGATTGGATCAGGGAGCAAGAAAAACTGAAAACGATTTTACAGGCGGGGTACATGCTCTCGCATTTTGACGCGGCCGGAAAACCCCGTCCCGCGGAGGATTCCGATATTTCGTCTTGGGTCGAGAATATACGGCGCGGCTTTTTTGGTGACGAAAAAGTGGCTTCAGCGCTGAGCTTTGTGCAGGTGCTTAAGTATGACGGCACAGCGGAGATTCTGAATAATGCGTCAAAGGCGAAATTCCTCCGCTCTTATGCCGAGCGGGTCCTGGTTGCTTCTCGCATGTCCAGCAAGGACGCATCAAAGTTATTGAACGACGTCTTCGCGCGGCATCGCGATCAACTTGGCCGCTATGATTTCGAGAAAATCTCGGACGAATTGAAAAAGAATATTACGGAGCCTGAGGCGAAGCAAAAGATTCTGGATGCAATGGCGAAGTTTCCCGTTTTCAAATATTGGGAAAAGATGGGATTAGCCAAGGATGCTGTTGATCAGAAACGGACCGATGAATGGCTGAAATTATGGTTTGATTTTGTTGCCGTGCTGGAGGAAGCGTCCGTGTTGGAAGCGAAAAAGTTTATTGATGCGACCCAACTGAGTTATGGCGTGCGACGTGCTTTAAAAGGTACCGTGACCGTCGAGAGTATGAGCTCTTTCCTGGTCAACCCCGGGGACCCTTGGTACAAAGTTCCTTTTAGTGAACTCCAAAATCGAAGGCTTTTTGGGCAGATGCGGTTTGCTGACGACTATCATGACCTTGCGTTTATGGATATGGGCGTTGAGATCAATGCCTATCAGCGTCTTGTAGGAGCCTGGAACATGGTTTTCAAACAATTGCCGGAAGCTGCGCAAGTGGATTTTGGGGCCAATCTCTGGAAGGAAATGGATTCGAATCCGGTTATTTCAACATGGACAACTTCGGATCGCGAAGCCTTCGAACGTCAGGCAATAGCCTATTTTCAGATGATCAACGCATCCTTTTCAGATCGATATTATGCCGCGCTTCGCGGTGACCGGGTCAATCTGACGGCGGTTGAGGAGCAGAAGATTTGGGATGAAGTTCAACAAGCTCAGTCGGTGGTTCGAGAACTTATGAAACCAAAAGTGATTGAGATGTTCGCAGCGAGACCTAAGACTGAGCAAGATCGCATTCGGCTCCGAAATGATAACGAGGCTCTCAAAGATGAGCTTGTAAATCTTAGGGAGCATGTCAAAGAACTCTGGAAAGGGCGGCGTAATCAGTACGAGTCGTCGCACGCATTTCCCGAAGGGAAAACAGCGGCAGAGTTGATGAAAGAATTTCAAGAGATGTACGCGGTTCTTCAAGGCAAAAAAGATTACTATCCCGCAGAGCTTGCTAAGGATACTTTGCGAGACCTTATCAAACAAATGACCGTTTGGGGGTATACGGCGGAAGATACCTTTTCTCGCTTTGTTGTGCTGTATTATGAAGCCGAAGGAGCTTATCGGGAAGCCAATAACCTTAGCACCGCCAGCCATCCGCTTCTGACCCGGCAGGAGCGAGGTGAGGTCAATGCGTTTAGCGGGGATCTGTTCCGTTCCGTTGGATTCCTGGCTTCGGGAGAATATCCCGGCGAAAAGGAGGCTTTAGGCAAACTCGGAAAACCGCTTGACGTGATCATCGGAAGAGAGATCGAACAATTTAAAGAGAGACTGATCCTGAAAAATGCGGTTAAAGAACTTTTTAATAAAGAATTTGGGGATATTTTAGGGAAAATCGAAGATAGCAAAGCCTACTTGTGGGCGACTAAACTTCAAGAGCAAGCGAAAACGGAAAAAGATGTCAAATCGTGGGTGACTCAGGCCAAACAGTTGATGGTGATGGCGCCCCAACTTTCTCCGCAACAGGCGCTGGCCCTGATGGATACCTGGATCGATCTCGGTATTGCGGAAGCTCCTCCCGTAAAGATCTGGAGCGACGCACAGCTTAAGGCCGAGTGGGGACGGCGCAGCGTTGATCTCCAACAGCACGCCGATGCCAATGCGCTTGACAATGCCTGGCGCAGCCATTGGCTGTATGACTCGGCCACCAAGACAATGCGGGATTTCAACGCCCCTGATTTCCAGGAGGCGATTATCCAGAAGATGGCTCGGCGCCTGATCGAGCCCGCACGGTTGAAGGTCTTAACTGAACAGGCGATAGCGGCCGATGTCCTCATCCGTGAGATCATTCGCCAGCAGGAAGCGAAGAGCATTTCCGACAAGACAAAGCTTATCGAGGGGATTCGCAAAATATCACTGGTGGATCTGCTGTTCTATTTTGACGAGATCGCAAATCCCGGCGAGACCATAGGCCTTGTTGACTTGGCGGCGGAAAAGTCCGGAACACCGGAGGAGCTGCTGAAGAAAAAGGCTGCCTGGAAGAAGATGGTGCGGGATGCCGTAAGCGCGGCCAACAAGTTTGAGCTGGAAGAAGGGCGCCTCCCGGAAAAATTTGGTTCTGAACTTTCGAGGCTTCTTGAGCCAAAGAAGCCCGAGGTGACCGGCGGCAGATTCGCGCAGTGGCGGAACGAATTGGATTGGAAATTCAAGAATTTGATGCGCGGCACCCTGGATCTGGAAAAAAGCGGTTGGATGAACATCATTTTGATCTCAGCTTTTTCGGGGCTGCTGCTTTTTGTGGTAAGCGCAGTTCGTGATTTTCTCCGGAAGCGGGCAGGGGCCAGGTACGGGGAGCGTTGGGATATCGGGTATCGTTTTTATGCCGCGGGTGTTTTTGCCCTGACCACGGCGACCATGGCCACTTTTGCCGCGATCAAGGATCTCGATGTTTTCTCGAGCTCCGGCCTGGTGTTTGCGCTCGCCGGAAACTTTTATCTGATCTATCACATCTGGAATGTCTTTTTGCAGTATTTCGTCGGGAATTTCCTCGGCGCCCGCAAGATCGGGCCCATGAAACCGTCCGTCTTTCAGCAGAGGTCGGAGGTCCGCAGCCAGCGCTCCGAGGTGAGAACTAAGATTTCAGCAGATGAAATCGCAGAGAAAATTTCGTGGGTCCCGGGTATTGTAGGTGTATCTGTGTTTATTATCGGGATTGTTACTAACTTCAAATACTTTAATTCCGGTCTTAATTTCATTTTTATACCACTTAAGCTAGCGCTCGTATCGGTTGCCCTCTCCGCGGGTATTTATATTTTTATAGCCGTATTTCTTGCAGCGCCGCGGTTTGTTGCTAATCTGGCGCGATTTGTTTCTACTTTAATATGTTTAGGGCTAGGTTATTTTGATGTTGAATGGGCATTGAAATTTTTACGCAGTGGCCTCGGTGATTATAGAGCAGGATGGCGGGTTGAGATGATCATTGCTAAACTTTTAGCGCGATCGTCATCGCCGCTCAACAAGTTTTATGCGTATTTATTTAACAATAAAATTTCAGAGGCTAGTCATGCGATTGCCCCCGATCGCGTAGTTCTCGTAGCGCATCAGATTTTGTATGGCCAGTATTCACTGCGAATGAAAAACAATGTGGCGCTGGTTGCTCTAGAGCTTCTAGATGATGCTGTGCCAACGAAGAATTTATTATGGCAAGCGTTAAAATTATTGCCGGCTCTTTATGAGGAAGACAATGTCTTCGTGGATGACAGACGTACATTTAGCGGACCATACACAGAACCTATTTTCAAGGGGGAGTTCGGCGCTCCGCAGCGAGAAAAAACCGCGAAAGAAATTATTCCGCTGCTTGCGACATTGTCACAGCAAGATTTAGGTCCCGTAAAAGACGTATTCCTTTTCTTACTTGAAGAGGTATTGTCGCATAAATTAGTTCCTCTTGATGCTCAGCAGGCGGCAAAAGATGCTTTGGCGAAAGTGCAAGTTACTCTTGAAGCGAAACAAAGTGGCTCACGATCTGAAATGCGGGTGCCGGAAGAACTTAAGCGAGTCATGTGGGAATCCCATAAGGAGCGCCTAGCATTGGTTCGCAAGAAAGCAAAGCTTGAGGGTGATCATTTCTTTTCGAAGGGCATCAAAACATTGAAAGCCGAGCGGAAGGCTCTGATGGAAGATTTCAAAGAACCCCTGGATAAAAAGAAAAGTATGGGGCTTCCGTTGACGAGCGAAGATGTAAGGATAGGAAAAGATATTGATAGGAATATTGATTCGTTGAACAAACGAATTGCTGCTTTAGAGGATAAAATTAAGCCTCAAATTGACGAAATTGATATGAAGATCAAAGGTGGTATTGACACGAAGAGCGGAGAAAAAATCGAGGGTCTTGAGGAAAAAGCAAAAAAAGCAAGAGACGAATTGCTGACTCACCACCAGTATGGCTGGACCACGGACGTTCCGGCTGCCCCAGAAGGGCAGATACAGGCGCTTGAAGAGCTCCTTCGCCCTGACCGCGATTCGGAAGAAGAGATGCAGGAGTGGCTCGGGCATCTTGTCCGGGTTCTTGAAGAAACCCCGGATTCCTTGAAACTTTTCCTTTTTGCCCGTGATTGGGCTGATGCCAAACGACGCAAGAAAATGCTCAATGCTATGCGTGCCGCCAAGACGGTTGATGGACGGACGGTCAACCTTCTGACCGATCCGAGCTTCCAAGACCGCGTTATCGTATTTACGCGCGATGGGTCCTTCGAAAAGCCCTATGATTACCAATCCATCATGCGTTTGTTGAAGACCGGCAAACATACTTTGGATGGAAATATTGGAGCAGAGGTTGGGGATCGGGCAATTACAAAGGAATGGGGGATGTGGGAAGGGCATAATGCAAGGAGAAGTCTTGAGCCCGAGTTGGATGCGTTTGGCCACCCCAAGTTAGATAAGAATGGTGATCCGGTGTATAAGCTCGTTTCCATACCTCTCATTAACGGCGTTCTGAATGCGGAGGGTGAAGAAATACGTTTTCCCAATGAGGGTCCGATCTTTGATGGCCGGAGAGGATATCCTCCGCTGCTTCCGGCGCTCGCTAATCAAGAACCCGGCCCGTCAAGGGTGAAGCACATGCTTGTTTTTGACGCCGAGATCGGCATGACGGGCGAGGACGTGTTCTGGATGTTCGCGAAAATGAATAATCCGGATAATGCTCATTACGGGATGTATGAGCCCCGGCAGATGGTGCGCAATGAAGGGATCACGGTGCAGACTTTCAATGAAAGTCATGCCGGGGGATCGCTTTGGTTCACGCATAGCGCCCTCAGCCGGTTCTTTAAAAGGATCCGCGCGTTCGGGAAGTTCGGGATCGTTATCGACAAATATTACGAGGACATTATGAGGCCGACGCAGGAGAATCCCTACGGTCCTTATATCACAACCTCGGTTAGGGCAAGCGACATCATTCGTTTTCCGAGACTTTTTGGCTTGACCACGGTGGGATTGTTTGCGGCCATGCCCATAGTCGTGACCCTTTTTGTGCATCCCGTGATCGGTCTGGTCGGTTTTCTTGCCGCAGTCTACTCTTTCCCGAAATTCTTTAGCCGTTGGTGGCGCGTTGAAGATTCCGGTACATCTCGTGCGCTCCTAAGCCATGATGAATGGGAAGCGGTCTTTACACCCGTGGGGCTGATGAATGACATTGTCATGGAGGACGACGCGAAACCGGGGCCGATCAACTGGATTGAGCGCCTCTACCGCTGGATCGGGACTTTTGATGCCAACAGCTTCCTTGCCAGGGTCCGCAACGCCCACCTCTTCCGCCAGTCAAGCCGCGTATTCAACAATACGATCATCCGCGGGTTGTTCGCCACAGCGATTTGGCTTGCCGTTCTTCTGGCAGGCGGAGCCGAGAACTCGATACCGGGCCTTGGCGGAGTGGCCAGGCCGTTGCTCGGGGAATTGGTGTATTCAGGCACGATGATCGCGTTGCTGCACGCAAAGATCACCGGGCCGCTCTGGAACTACTTTAGAAAACTCGGTTGGGCATGGGGTCCTGCGGTTCTGGTGGCCGTTGGAGGGGTGTTCCTTTGGGTCAATCCTTTGGTGATGCTGTACATATTCACGGGTTCTTCGGTCATCTTTGCCTTGATCTCGGTCCTGCTCCCACCCGAATCGGGGCCAAACATGTATTTTCATATCGGGGAAAGGGAACTTTCCGGGACCGCGCGATTGGCCGGTGATATCAAGCAGACTCGGCTGAAAACGGCGATCTCCGCGCCAGTTCAGATCGGAGATATCATCAATCAGGCCGGAGAAGAGACGGTCGCATCCACCGGATTTTTGTTGAATTACTTGGATTTCTCGATCCGTTACATTAAGAAAATGATCACGAGCGTCTGGGCTCTCATCGTGTCAGGTTCGGTCACGGCGTTAGCCCAGCCCAAGATCCCGAAGGACACTATAACAGACTATATGCGGGCGCTTCGTGTGACAGCGACGATAGGCCTGGTCCTCCTGTTCGGAGCTTGGGGGACGGGTTGGATGGGCGAAGCCGGCCTGCCTCAGTGGATGCAGGGGGATCTGACAAAGCGGCTCTGGATCGCCGGCGCTTACAGCGTTGTCTTCCTTTTGAACCTTGTTCACATATTTGCCAAGAGCATTACGATTAAGGGCAAGCTTGCGGATGCGGAGTATAACCTCAGGGAACAGCAAAGGCTAGGCCCGGCAGCCAATTTAAGCCGGGTCGCAGATTTTAGGGGAGAGATCGCGGATGCAGAGCATGCTCGGCGGCTGAACCTGACCGATATCTGGAGAACGCTTTCTCATCCGCTCATCCTGCTCGTTGCAGCACTTTTGGCACCCTACTATGGTCCTCTTGTTGACCAACATCTTTTGGGGCGCGCTCTGCCGATCCATTTGGCGCTCTTGGGCGGGCCTTTCATTGCTTTCTTCATCGGTTACCAGTTGAAAGGATGGTTGTCCGAAAAGGCGCGGCCGATCGCTACGCTTATGGGTGCTCTTACCTGGCTAGCGACCTTTATCTATTACACGGCAATGGAGCGGGTGCACTGGCTTTATGATCTATACCAGCATTCTCTAAGCTTTATTATGACCGTCACAAGTTCGGCGGAAGGGTTTACGGTTAGTGCGCCAGGTTTAGGAGCTATGCTGGGCACGAACCCGGTTTTTGTACTTTTACACATTTTTATATTCATGGGAATCGTTATCATGGGAAGCACCGGCCTGTTTCTTGGGGTCTGGCACTACATCAAGAACTTCAATACCAAGTCGTCGGAGTGGGGGGTGTTGAAGGATGCATTGCGCCAGCGTCAAATCAACCGCTGGAAGCAGGAGGCTAGAGAAGAAGAGGCCCGAAGGGCGGCAGTGCCGCCTGCGGTTCCTCCTGCGGGTGGGGCGCGGTCTGAGGTGAGGGGGGTGACTGAAAAACCAATAGATCAAGCCGTAATTGATCAAGCCAGTGTAATAGCTGATGGTCTTTATAAAGAATGGTCAAGAAAATGGCTTTGGCAGTGGCGATTGCCGGGATTTCAGTTTATGAAAAAACGAGTTCGCCTTTTACCATTTCAAGATAGTGAACGTGTAACATTCTATGGATTGAATGGAAAAGCCGTGCATTTTGACAGACGTGTTTTGGAAATTATTGCTCTGCAAAAATTAGGGTATGGTTTTGACTATAGGATAATTAGGTCTCGAGATGTGTCACCTAAACACTATCGGGTAAAATTAGTGCCGCGATCATTGCTTGAGACAGAATCAGAGTTCTTATCACTGACGAGTGAAAAGTTTAGAGAAAGCTATGATCTTGCCAAAGTTGGCTTTTACTCCCTCTCGGGAGTATGGCTTGGGATTTATGTTCTCTTATCGATGCTGGGCCTTCCCATGGGACATACACCACAATGGGTGATTCTTACGTTCCTAAAGCCCGTAGGTTTTATTTTAGGATTTGAGGGAACTATACTGGGCATCAAATGGGTGCGAAATGTTCTGCCGCATCTCCTGCGAGTAATGAAATTGTCTCGCCAGGAAATTCAACAGTCGCCGGAAGAGCAGCAACCGCCGGAGGAAGGGCCGCAGCGGTCTGAGATTCGTGAAGGGGCTGCCCGGTCGGAGGTGCGGGTAATCGATGAGTTTTTGAAAGATTTAGCCTCAGATGATTTTGGGACCCGCGAGGACGCCCGTATAGACGCCGGGGATTATCTGCGTTTGAACATTCAGGATATGTTGAAGTGGCACGGACGGTCGCCGGATGTGGTCAAAGGTTATTACACAGAGACCGATCCGGAACGTAAAAAACTCATCATGGCTGTTGTCCGTTCCGCAAGACACGAAACGGGCAACGATGAATGGGCGCTGCGGGATTCTGCAAAATTTGCTTTGGGTGCGATCTATGAGGGCTTGACGATCGAGATCCCGCAGGAATTGGGCGGGGCAAGCAAGATCCCACTTGAAATCATCGAAGGTAATGTCGGTGATTCTGCGATTATTTTTAAAGATAACCGCTTGTTGATCAACACTGCGCTTTTGCGCGGTCCCCCCGTAGATGATAAAGATCGTTTAAAACGCGGGATGTATGTAACACCGGCTGATTGGGCAAAATTTGTCTCCGTTTTGGTTCGCCACGCATTTGAAGGTGCGGTGGGGAAAGAAGGTTCCACCCTCGAATCTCTTGCTGGTGATTCCGAGGCGTTGACCTCCGTTCTCACGGTGCTTGACCAGGTGCATAACAATATCCTCCCCGCTGAGGTTCTAAAAGGGCAGGATTGGTTGACCGCTCCGGCGAATCTTGAGTCTTTGAAGAAAACGTTGGCCGACAAACTAATAGCTGAGATGGGCGGTTTTTCGGATATGGATCTTGATGACATGGTTACGGATGGTATGGCTCGCAGGCTGCAAGGGCTCGTCCTGAGTGACGCGCTTCTGAAGTATCCCGAGCTTCAAAAGAAACTTCTCCTTCTCTCCGGCCCTCCGGCCGGCGGCAAAGGAGATGTGATCGATTCTGTTTTCTCCGTGGATCCGAAGAATAGGGGCCGTTATTTTTATCTGATCGGCAAGATCATCCTTTACACCAGCCGTAATGCCCGTGATTACAAGGGGGAGAAGGACGGGATCCAGTATCATTTCCGGCCTGAAACGATACTCTCCTCGATCATCTCCCTCTACCACCTCATGATGGCTTGGGTCAACCGGCAGCTTCAGGCGATGGCGATCGTTGATTTTGAAGAAGCTAATGTAAAAATCACACATGTTCGGGGGGCCAACCGGTTGAAGGTGGGTGATGTTGTGACGGGACCCTACGAGGCCGATGGGAAGGTCATTGGTGTGAATGTTGATCGTGGCGATAGTGGAGTCCCGCTGAAAGATGTCTTGGTCGAGGACAAAAAACAGGGAACTTTGCTGCCTGGAGATAAGGTCACGGGGATTGCTGGGGATATCGTGACGGTGACGCGGCAAGTAGGGGGGATCAAAGACCGTGTTTTCAAGGGGAAAAAACCACTGCTTATTGAGGGAGGGTATGCCTGGTTCCTGGCTTTGAAAAAAGAGTTTCCGAATATCCAGACGGCTTTCGTGTCTCCATTTAACGATGCTCAGATCAGGGCGCGGACCAGGAATCAAAAATGGATCTCCAGGCACTTCGTGGGACAGCAACATGCCCGTTACGCGGGAGTGGAAGCGGAAGCTCAATATTGGGCGAATGAGGCGTATCGGGATCTTTTGAATGACGCCACCTTCTATCCCCAACGAGCGGAACGGGAGATCGATCTGGATAGCGATACGCCCGATGATATCTCGGCGGCGGCTAAAGCCTATATCGAAAGAAAGGTTTCTGACAAAGTCGCGCAGGTGAGAAATTCTTCACTTATTGAATCGAAGGAATTTATCGATGATCTGCAGCAGCTTATGACAGATGTAGGTTCTGCTTACAAGATATCCGAAAATGACCACTCTCAAATCCGGGCCTTGGCGTATGAGGTCGATCGCAAATTAAGTGCTCGCTATGGACGTCTTGCTTTGAGCCGGACCAAGATCTCCGGCCTCGTCGAGATCAATAAAGATCCCTATGACCGGTATAACGGGATCCTCGAAAGCGTTATGCAGCTTCTTTTTAGGGATCAATATGATCTGGTGTTGCCGCTCTGGACCTATGGTGAGACGCCGGAAGATTTGCAAAGACTCCACGTGATCAAGGATACGAGGGACCGGTTGTTGAGGCATTTCAGCCTCAATATCTTTAAGGGGATCCAGGGTTACATCAAACAGAACGGGATGCCCGCAGAATTGTCCATGAAACTTCAGGAGATCGTCAACACGCCGGGAGAGGATCTGGCGAAGCAGCCGACAGAGGTTTTGGTCCAACACCTTAGTTTGTTGCAGGACGAGAACGCCTTTCTCTTGTTCCCCGGGCTCCACCAGAAGCTTTTACTTTATTCCGGCCCTCCGGAGGAGGGAAGGCGGATGCTCATGGATGCGACCTTTGATCCGGAGAAGGGTGCAGTTCTCTCGAAGCTCGTCGAAAAAATACTCCTATATCACACTCGTTTGCCTCGTGTAGTTGATGGAGTTTCGGAAAAAGACGGCCGGCTCTACCATTTCCGCGACGAAGCAACTCTTGCGCAGTTGCAAAGGGACGGCGTTAAAGTAGCCAGCGTAAACCGTTTGAAGCAAGGAATGGCCACAAAGAATTTTGTTGAACAGCATGTCCTTGTTGAGCAGGTCCAACACGCGGATTTATTCCAGCGGGGTGATGAGATCCTCGGCTCCAACAAGGACGGGGTCCAGGTGTTGCGGGCCGGAAAGGAAGAGTTTTTGCAGGGCGTTTTGATAGCGGAGAACCAAAAAGGCAGTTTCGTCCCAGGGGATGTGGTCACTAGGGTTAGCGCAATGACTGTGGTCGTGAACCGGAAGATCTCCGGGGTTGAAGACGAAGGTTTTTCTGGAGATAAACTGGCCTACTTGGAGGGCGGATATGGTTGGTTCGTCATCCTCAAACAAGCCTATCCGGACATTCAAACCGTTTTTGCTTCCTCCTATTCAGAGCACGAAATTATGGTCCGCACGCGCAATACTGTTTGGATCGAGAAAGAGATTCCTTCGGAGTACCGTTATCTTGTCCACGCGAAGTTGGCCGATGCGCGCGATAAAGCAGGAACGGACATGGATGTTATGGCGGATCCGGATCTTCAAAATCGCCTGAAGGCGGCTGTGGACGCGTTTAAGAACCGCTTAGGGAATTTCAAGCTGATCGGTTCGCCGCAATTTGTAGACAGTCTCAACGATCTTCTTCAGCAGAGTTTTCAGAAGCCACCCATGACCACGCCTGACGATATCGCGTTCTCCCGGGCGATGGCGATCGAGCTCGAATCGCGTCTCATTAGCCGGGATGATTTCAAGAAGGACCGAGGGGTCTATGAGATCACGCCTCTTAGTCCTGTGAAGCGGACAAATCTTTACGAAGCAGGTGAGATCGATCCTCAGTACGATCGGTTAAACCGGGTCCTTGAAGGTGTGGCGCAGATCTTTTACAGGACGGAATATGAACTTTTGTTACCGAACCCTTGGCAGGTTAATCCGGACGTGAAAGATGCCCAGATGAAGGAGCTTTCGGACCGGCTCGCCAGAAAATTCTTTTTGGATATTTTTCGGGGGATACGGCAGGACACCGTGAAAGCGCGCTCC
>CAZPCF010000012.1:2301-18906 GCA_964585045.1 uncultured bacterium | reverse complement strand
ATTTATCCCCGCGTTGTTGGCATAGCTAACGACAAACGGGCGATACTTTCCCTTTCCCGTGATAAGCGGCTTGAAGGAGATGCCTTGTATGATATTTTCGATCTTGATGCCCAGGAAAGCGAAAAGCGTGGGCATGATATCCATGGTCCTGACCCATGCGCGGATCACTCTTGCGCCAAACATGTTCCGCGGGAATTTGATGATCAGGGGCACGTGGAGGGTTTCAATGAACAGTCTCGAGTGTTCTTTGCCGAGGTGTTCATAAAATTCTTCGCCGTGATCGGAAACCAAGATGACAATGGAGTCGTCATAGAAGTCTTCTTTTTTAAGGAGCTCCATGACCTTACCGAAAACATGATCCTCGTAGGATATGGATCCGTCGTAAAGAGCGATCACGTGATTACGATGCCGGGGGTTGCCCAGGTCCACGTTCTTCCAAAAAAAAGCATGACGGCCCGAGTCGTTGCCCCTGCCCGGCAGATCGTCCGCGGAGGCAGGCAGGCCGGCGGTCCTTTCAGACAAAAACTTCAGGTTGAACTCAGACGGCGATCCAAGGTAAGGGGCATGACAAATATAGTTGTGGAGAAAAAGAAAAAGAGGTTTCCTTGTCTGCTTGCTTTTTTGTACCGCCTTACGCACGTCCTCAAGCCCGTTCCTTAGTCCCCAAGGTTTTTCCAGCTTCCAGGTGTCGTAAACGTCAAACCCCTTGTCGAAACCTATCGCACCCGTTACGTTACCTTTTTGGGTGAACCCCATGGTTAAATAGCCGTTTTTTTTGAGCAGCAGCGGCAGGGTTTGAATTCTTTCATCCAAGCGTTCAACGTTGACCTTGTTAACATCGTCATCGTAAAAAAAAAGGTTACACTCTATCAAATGGACCAAAGGCGTCAGGGAAGTGAAGATAGACATAAAAGCCGGGGCCGTTACAGGCGCCTGGCTGATCGCATTTTGAAATAAAACGGAGTTCTTTGAAAAGGCGTCGATATTCGGGGAGGTCTTTCTGTAGTAGCCGTAACAGCTTAGATGGTCAGCACGGAGCGTATCTACCGCGAAGAGGATTATATTGGGGCTTTTAAAAATAACAGGCGTTTTATTGATAAATACAAAAAGAAAGAACACGCCTGCGGCGACGGCCAAACCCGCCAGTACTGGTTTCGAGAATAACCCTGTTTTCTTCATCGGGGAAATAAGATCCCTCTGTCAAGATCCTGCCCTTTAAATCCTCTGGCAGAATGACCGATTGTTTTCTAGTGTATCATACACCCAAAAACGTGAAAGTTTGCAAAAAACGGACCCAAGAACGGCACCGTTCTACGCCTTTGCCGCTCGCTTTTTTTCCTGCCGGCGGTATAATTCTGGCCGATGATGAACGATAAACTTGCCCTCACAAGTTATAGAAGGCTTGTCTCCGGCGTTGCGGAGCTTTAGGGAGACAGCGGACTGTCGCCTGTTTTTCATGTCTGTCCCCCAAAAGGTGACTGTCACCTGTTTTTTTGGGTGTGAACGGGGTTTGAAAACGGCGAAGGAAAATGTTCGTTTGCGAAGAAATTAGCGGTATAATTCACCTGCGCCTTTCAAAAACGGAGGTCTTATGAAAAAAATTCTCGCAGTTCTTTTTGTAACATTACTTGCGTCGGGTTGCGCTTCTGCCAGTAAGCATCGTGCTGCTGTCCAGGATAATGGTCCCAATAGTTTGACGGTCGGAAAGGTTCAGCGTGAGATCAAGATCGGGATGCCTTCGGCGCAAGTGGTGGAGGTTCTGGGGTCTCCCAATGTGGTAACCACCGATGAGCAAAGGCGTGAAGTTTGGGTCTATGATAAGGTTGCGAGCGATGTGACCTATTCCCAGAGCCAAGGTTTCGGGACCTTAATATTGCTGGGAACGGACCGTTCTTCCGGAGCTACCTCAACAACTCAGAAAACTTTGACAATCATCATCAAGTTTGATCTGGATGGCAAAGTAAGAGATTTTGCTTATAATAGTTCCAAATTCTAGCCTGCCAGGAGGCAATATTTTAAAAACAAGAAGTGGAGTAGCCGCAGTCTTAATTTGTTTTCTGATCGCCGGATGCGCTTCTGTTCCCGCCAACCTTCTTCTCTTGCCTTCCGATTATCTTTCTGCCCGGCAACAGCAAATGAGGAAGTACGATACCACGGATGATAAAAAAGTCCTCCAGGCATCGGCCGCAGCGCTCCAAGACCTTGGTTTTACGGTCGATAAAAGCGAGACAGATCTGGGTATGATTGTAGCATCCAAGAATCGTTCCGCGGTCAGTGTGGGTCAGGCAACGCTTGCGATTACTGCGGATGTTGCAAGTGCGTTGTTCGGAGCTTACTCGAACCTTTATTCGCAGACCGATAAAGAGCAAAAAATAGAAGCCTCACTCGTGGTCAATCCTTCCCTTGCCGAAAAAACAACCGTAGTTAGAATTAAATTTCAGCGAGTTGTTTGGAATCAAGCGGGACTTGTTTCCCGTTTCGAAACCATCAAGAATCCCGAGCTTTATCAGGGGTTTTTCGAACGTCTTTCTAAAGCGATCTTTTTGGAGGAGCAAAAGATATGATTTCAAGAAAAAGCTCGATCTGTTTTACCGCTCTTTTAGTTTTGGGGAATGCCTTGCTGATCGGAGGATGTGCTTCTTCTCAAAAACAAATTCTTGCGGCCGATCAAAGCCAAGTAGCATTGCGTAGCATACAGAGCAGAGCGTTTGACACTACAGACAAAAAACTCATGATGCGAAGCGTGATCAATACTTTGCAGGACCTTGATTTTCTGATCCAAGATTCAAGCCTCGATCTCGGGACAGTGACTGGGCAGAAATTCTCCGGCACCAATGTTGTCAAGATCTCTGTGATCGTTAAGGAGCGAAATGAGAAGCAGCTTTCGGTCCGTGCGAATGCGCAATTTGGCCTAAAAGCCGTTGAGGACCCAAAGATCTACCAAGATTTTTTTGCGGCGCTTGAAAAATCCATTTTTCTTACTGCCCATCAGATAGATTGATTTTTTCAAAGTTTTTCAAAAGGGGTTGTGCCTGGTGATCAGGCGCAACCCTTTTTTATTAGCTAGAACGACACCTTTCTCCAGAAGAAAGGTTGCTATCCTAAAGGCCCCGGAGGGCTTTGCATGTGAAGAAAATGGCGGCAGTTCTTTTTGTTCTGATCGCGCTCGCGGCGGCGGTATTTTTTTTCCACCTCAACCGATCCCCGGGGCTCATCCCCCGGGAGCTCCTGTTCGGGTCTCCTGAAAAAGCGGCCCCTCAACTTTCCCCGGACGGTTCTCTTGTCGCCTACCTGGCCCCCGACCAGGGGGTCCTGAACGTCTGGATCCTGGACCGGAAAACAAAAAAAGAACGTGTCCTGACCCGTGACCGGGACCGCGGGATCCGTCATTACACCTGGGCCCCGGACGGGAGGGAAATATTTTTTCTTCAGGACCGGGGAGGGAATGAGGATTGGCATTTATACAAAATGAGCGTGGCCGGCGGCCCGGCAACGGATCTGACGCCATTCGAGGGAGTTCAGGCGCGTGTGCTCGCCATCGACAAGCATTATCCCGACCAGATCCTGCTCGTACTTAATAAGGAAGACAAGTCCCGCCACGATGTCTACCGGTTGAATTTAAAAAGCGGAGAGCTTTCGCTTGCGGCCAAGAACCCGGGGCAGGCCTCCGGATGGGTCGTGGATCCTGAGATGAAGGTCCGGGGCGCAGTGGTGACAAGGCCCGAGGGCGGGTATGAGGTGCTCATTCGCGAGGGTGAAGACCGGGAATGGAAAAAGATCTTTTCCTGGGATTTTGAAGACAGTATGGCGAGTTCCGTGGCCGGATTTTCAAAGACCGGGAACGAGGTTTTTCTGTTGGATCCCCGGGGGCGGGACACGGCCGCTTTGGTGAAATGGGATGTCCGCACCGGGGAAAAAGAGGTCCTTGCCGCCGACCCTCATTATGATGTCGCAGGGGTGGCCCTGAACCCGGATGATCATGAGCCCGAAATGGCCTTCCTTTACCGCACCCGGAATGAATGGGTCCCGCTTCGCGAGAGCGCGCGTAAGGACCTGGAAATCCTCCGGAAGATCCGGGAGGGGGACTTTGACCTTGTGAGCCGGAGTGACGATGACCGGTATTGGATCGTCCGTTTTGAAGATGATGTCACGCCGGTTAAATATTATATTTACGATAGAAAGACAGGACGCCACGAATTCCTGTTCTGCCATCAACCTAAACTTTCAAAATACCGTTTTTCCAAAAGGGAAGCCGTGACGATCCCAAGCCGTGACGGGCTGATCCTGACGGGCTATAAAACGTTACCGCGCGGAGGGCATGGCCCGTTCCCTACGGTGATCCTGGTCCACGGAGGCCCTTGGTCGCGGGATACCTGGGGCTATGATCCCGTTCCGACATGGCTGGCGGACAGGGGGTACGCATGCCTCCAGGTTAATTTCCGCGGTTCGGCCGGGTTTGGGAAAGATTTTGTGAATTTGGGGAATAAGGAATGGGGACGGAAAATGCAAACGGATCTCTTGGATGCCGTAGATTGGGCCGTCCGGGAAGGTTTTGCGGACCCGAAGCGTGTCGGGATCTTTGGGGCTTCTTACGGGGGCTACGCGGTACTTGCTGCCGCGGCTTTTACGCCGGAGAGCTTCCGTTGCGGGATCGATCTTTTTGGACCGAGCGACCTGATCTCCCTGGCCCGTTCCATGCCGCCTTACTGGTCTGTCGAGAAAGCGAATATCCTGCGCCGCCTCGGGGACCCGGATACCGATGCGGCCTTTTTAAGAGAACGTTCGCCTCTCTATCAGGCGGATAACATCCGTTTCCCCCTGCTGATCGCCCAGGGAGCAAACGATCCGCGAACAAAAAGGTCCGAGTCCGACCGGATCGTGAGCGCGCTCCGAAAACGCGACATCGAATGCGAATATCTTGTTTTTGACGATGAGGGCCACGGGTTCGCGAAGCCCCAAAACCGCCTTCAATTTTTCAAAGCCGCGGAAGCCTTTCTCGCCAAACATCTTGGCGGCCGGTACGAACCCTGAGGAGTGATATGAAAAAATTAATGAAGTTCCTGTTGCTAGCGGGGGTGGCCCTTTTTTGCTGGGGCTGGATCTCCCATGTTGTCCTGGGAGGGATGACCACGGGGCAATATCTGCAAAAGATCCGCCTGGATCTCCGGCAATTCCAAACAGATCTTCAGGAAAAAATAATGGGTGACACAGAAAAAATGTTCAAGACCAAGGACCGGATCGCCAAGGATGTGAAGAGCTGGGGGAGCCCCGTTGTTGTCTGAAACTTCAGGGGGTTCCGGAGCAACACCAGGCAGGAGAGCCGAAAATCCTGAAGGATCGTCTTAGAGGCGCCGCCAATTTTGTTGGTCGTTCTGAAAGAGCGCGGTATCCACAAAATATGTTTCGGCGTCCTCCTGCGCAATAATGCCTTTCTGGACATATTCTCTTAAGGCGTCATTACGCAAGATCATTCCCTGAGCGCGGTTCGTCGAAATAACGTTGTAGATCTGCACGGTCTGGTCATCGCGGATCAGATGGCGGATCGGGGTCGTGACCGGCATGGTCTCAAAGATCGCCACGCGTCCGGTGCCGCTTTTTTTCTTCAGGAGGACCTGGGAAACGACCGCCTGAAGTGACATGGCCATCTGGACCCTTACCTGGCGTTGTTGATGGGAAGGGAAGACATCGATGATGCGGTCGATGGCCTGGACGGAATCATTGGTGTGAAGCGTCGCAAAGACCAGGTGGCCCGTCTCCGCCGCGGTCAAAGCCATCGCGATACTTTCCAGATCACGGATCTCTTCGACGATGATCACGTTCGGATCTTCCCTAAGCGCGACACGCAAGGCGTTCGCAAAGGAAGTCGCGTCGCTCCCGATCTCGCGTTGGCTGATCAGGCTTCGTTTGTTCTTGTGGATGTATTCGATGGGGTCTGAGATCGCGATGATGTGCGCGTTCCTGTGATGGTTCATATGGTTCACGATCGCCGCCAGGGTCGTGGTCTTGCCGGAGCCCGTGG
The DNA here is from genome assembly GCA_964585045.1 of uncultured bacterium. Classification (GTDB taxonomy): domain Bacteria; phylum Omnitrophota; class Omnitrophia; order Omnitrophales; family Aquincolibacteriaceae; genus Aquincolibacterium. The sequence continues at coordinate 12,887 of CAZPCF010000012.1, read as the reverse complement.
CCCCCGTGATCAGCACAAGCCCATGGGGCAAGGCCGCCAGCCTTTCCATCAAGGGAGGAAGCCCGAGCTGCTCCATCGTGGGCGGGATGAGGGGATTGACGCGAAAGACGCTGCTCAGATGATTCCGCTGGAAAAAGAAGTTGATGCGGAAGCGGTGCGTGAAATTCGGAAGCGTTGCGGAGCAATCCAGCTGTCGGTTCTCGAAAAGGAGCTTTTTTTGTTTTTCATTGAGGAACAGGTCCGCGCAACTGGCCATAAAAGCGCTTGTGACGGATTTTGCCAGCATGAAAGGGGACAGAACACCGTCGATCCTGAAGATCGGATGGCTTCCCACCTGGAAATGAATGTCCGAAGCGTTGCGGTTCACGGCGTTCTTCAGGATGCTTAGCACGTCGTCCGGGCTTTTGGGGGCGGAACCCGGTTGATGGGAAGGCTGGTCCTCAAACTCGTTCTTTTGATCTCCCAAGATGTAGATGGTATCGTCAACCATGAAGATCCCCTTTGAATTTTAAAGGTTCACGTCGCGTAAGAAAGTGGACACACAAGAAAGTATATCTGGGGGGAGGGTTGCGTGAAAGCTTTTTTAAGGAGGAAAAGCCGGATCGAAGGGCGGCGTATGAGGGGACCGGGCCGGCGGCCTTTAAAGATCAACTTTTTCCTTTCAAGTTGTTTGCTTGTCGGGTATTATGAAATTCCAAAGGAGATCTTGTCCGTCATGAACGACCCGCAGGAAAAGAGGAAATACAAACGGTTTTTGCTCCCTGTCGCTCATTATAAAGGGAAGTACGAAGAACACATTTCCGGCGTCAGCGATGTCTGGGATGCCAGTCACGGCGGGATACGCATCCTTTCTTCGGTCGTGGTCAAGCAAGGGACCCTTCTCAGTGTCAGGATCAACGTCCCGGATGTCATGGACTTTGTCTGCGAGGGGGAGGTTCGTTGGGACGGGGTGGCTCCCGACAAAATGTACTGGCTGGGTCTTAGTTTTACCCAGATCGCTCCTGCGGACAAAATGAAGCTTCTGAATTACGGGTATGATTACTGGCTTGAGACCGAGAAAAACAACCATCCCACATAGAACAGTACCCGGTCCCTTTTTGTGCGGCTGTCCCATCCCCCGAGGCATTGCGTTTAAAAAATAAAACTCTCTTCAATTTGATCAAGGGAACTACCGTGGGCCAATACGAGTATACGATGGGGAAAGATCTGGATCTGAGGGCGGAGCAGGAGAGGACGCTCTCGACACCGAAGCTTCCGGCGAATCTGATATTGAAGTTCATGTTCTGGCAATTTGACGTGCTTTATGGAAAGCCGCGGTCCCTGCCGAAGGTGATGGTGCTTGAGATCCTTGCAAGGTATCCCTACTGGGCGTGGGAGAACGGCGCGTACCACCTTTTATCGAAACTTTACAGCGGCACGAAAAAAGTCCCCATCGAAAAGGTCGAGGTGGCGCTCCGCCATATCCAAATGGGCCGCGAGTCGCAGGACAACGAACAATGGCACATGCTTCTTTGGGCGGACCTTTGCCATCAGAAGGGGATCAAGCTTTGTTGGCTCCGTCATTTCGTGATCCCCAAGGCCATGACGCTTGTTTATTTTTTCATCACACGCATCATGTATTGGTGGAACCCGGTCTGGTCGTTCGCCATGAACGCCGCGTTCGAATCTCACGCCGAGCACGAATATATGCTTTATGCCAAGGAACATCCCGAATTTGAGAGCATGCCCGTGGATTCCGTTTGGTTCAGGCATTATCCCGGGCAAAGATCCCTGGCGGACCTTGTGCGGCGTGTGGGCCTGGACGAGCGGGATCACATGAACCATTCCCTCGAAGAGATCGAGCGCTTGAAGAAGTAAAGGCCCGGTCCTACTCCGCGGCGTGACGGTACACGGCCGGGTCGGGGGCGGGGAGCTTGAGGCCCGGAAATCTTCTCGCGATATTCTCGTGGAATAAATAATCGAGAGAGCTATTGTCTTCGGGGGCAAACCCCATCACATCCTGCCACACGGGCCTGTTCTCCATGCAGAAATAAATGAAGACATCTTTCCAGCGCTTCCGGATCCTGGCGTAGATGTGCCGGTAGAGCCTGACACGCTCCGGCCGGAAATAGCGCATCTTGCCGTCGAGCCCTTTGACGAATTCTGCCGTCGTGATCCTCGTTTTAGGGAAGCGCTCTTCGATGATCTTCTTTAATGAAGTCGGGTAGCGCAGACTGCCCAGGCTGATCCACATCACTTCTTTTTCCGGGATGGTCGAGGTCAGCTTCTCAAGAAGTCTCGTGTACCGTTCTTTCCAGCCCGGCAGTATGAGCAGGGGATCGAAATGAAAGCCCAGGCGGTAGCCAATTTTCAGGACCTTTTGGGCCGCGGTCAAACGCGCATCCAAAGACGCGGCCTTGTGCTCTTCCGTCCGGATGAAGGTATCGGGATTCAAAGACCAGGAGACGAGCACATTGCTTTTCGGGATAGCGGGCAGGTGATCGATCGCCACGGTCTTGGTTTTGATCTCCAGGATCATTTTTTTTCCGAGGACGTGGCGGATCAGGCTTTCATTCAGCCGCGTCAGGTTGTCAAGCGCGAGGCTGTCCGTTAACTCCCCCGTACCCATCCGGAAAAGACGCTGGGGCTCGTTTGCGATCAGGCGGTCGATCTCCCGGGGAATATTTTTGGTATTCACGTAAACCGTGATAAGCGGGACATTCAAATAATTCTGCAGGATGCAATAGGTGCAGTCGAGAGGGCAGTGAGTTTGAGCGTTAAGGATCCTGTAGCGGCAGCAAAGATAATCCGTTCCCGTAGCGGGACAGGGTTTGAGGAAGGGCCCCTTGAAGTTCGTGAGCCAGAGTTTTTTCTTTCCGGCACTCAAAGGCGTTTTTTCGATCTGCCGGAGAAAGGCGTTTTTGTCCGTGACGACCGTGACCGGGATGCGCCGGAGGGCTCGCAGGATGCGTTTGGCAAGAGGCGCGCGCGCGGCATTTTTATCCAAAAAAATATGATCGATCTCGGGGATTTGTTTTAAGGCCATGCTGCATTCTAACCCGGAAACAGGTGACAGTCACCGAAAAGGGGACAGGCACCTATTTTTTTGAAGATGAGTGTCCCCCCAAAGGTGACCGTCACCTGTTTTCGCATTCAATAAAACATGAGAATTGCCAGAAAATTATTGAAGAAACGGGCAAAAAGGTGATACTGGTACGGCGTTACTAATGAGAGGAATATCCAACTCGATGCGTATCCGTTTTTCTTTAGCTTGGCTCAAACCCGCGCACGCTCCGGCCAAGGCTTTTAAATCTTCCGCGGCTTTTTCTCTGGTTCGGGAGTACACAAAAAGGATCGGGCATTTCTTCCCATGCGAAACCGGCGCTTACCCCTCCAAAACAAAGGCCTGCGTTTGGGTGTGCGAAAGAGGGAAGAAAAGCAAGGCGTTCACTTCCGAGGACTTGGCCAACGAGCTTCAAAAATGCATGAACTCCGGCGTACAGATTCTCGAGATCGTGATCGGAGGTCCGAATGGATTTACGGACGAAGCCTTAGATGAAATGAAACCGTCTTTCCGCTGGAGCTTTGGCCCCATGACCCTGCCGCATGAACTCGCCGCAGTCGTTGCCGCGGAGCAGATCTACCGGGCGCTTACCCTCCTCCACCACCAGCCCTATCACTCCGGGCATTGACGCAAAATAGGCGCGAGAAGTTTCAACCCGAGCCCACAAAACTAAATATATTTATTTAAAATAAAAAAATATTGACTATTATGAATATTGTGATATATCATGGCTCTTGCATTTCAGGCAGCCATCGGGTATATTAGAGTTAGCCAGAATAAAGGCTATTAATAGCCGAATATTTGGCTATAGGAGGAAGGCGATGGCTACGATCAGCTTATCAGGAGCCAAGGACAAATTGAGCAAGCTTGTGAAAGAAACAGCGGAAACTACAGAGCCCCTTATGATCTCGGTGCACGGCAGGAAAGAAGTTGTCATGATCTCGATGGAGGAATATACCGGGTTGATGGAAACGATCGAGATTCTGAAAGACCATGATCTGGTCCGGAAGATTCACGCTGGACTTCAAGAAGCGAAAAAAAACCAGCTTCTTGACTTTGATTCGATCAAAAAGGATGTTTAAGACTCATGAGCGGACCCGGTCGTCTGAGCTATAAAGTTCTATTTACTCCCACCGCAAAAAAAGATTACGAGTCGGTGCGAGACGCCAAACTTACGCGGGGCATCAACCGCGTCATCGCGAAGCTCAAGGAAAATCCCTATCAATTCAAGCCGCTCTCAGGGCCGCTTAAGGGGCTCCGGTCCGCCAAAACGTTTTCCTTCCGTATCCTCTACCGGATCATAGATCAGCGGCTGATCGTTGTGGTGATCACGATCGAGCACCGCAAGGATGTTTATCGTTCAATCATGGAAAGCTTTTGACATTCCGGGAAGCTTCTTTATAATTCACCCCGTCGACAAACAACTCGACAAAGTTTTCAAGCCATCCTAACATATCCCCATTCGTGGGCAGGTAGCTCCCTCCGGGTCTACGACCCGTAGGGTCGGAGACAGTCGGCGGAGTAGAGCATTATGTTTTTCACATATGTTTTACGAAGTTTGAGAGATGGAAAGTTTTATATCGGACATGCTGAAGATGTCACGGAGCGTTTAACCCAGCACAATGCAGGTCGGGTCAGTTCTACAAAAAGCCGCGTTCCGTTCCAGCTAGCGCACAAGCAAGAATTTTCCACAAGAAGTGAGGCGCGCTGGCAGGAAAAGAAGTGGAAGACTTCTTGGGGTCATAAGCAGCTTGCTAAAATCATTAGCCCGTCTTAAAATCCTTCCTTACATGGGCAGGTAGCTCAGTCGGTAGAGCAAGGGACTGAAAATCCCTGTGTCGGGGGTTCAATTCCCTCCCTGCCCAAGTCTTTATTTTTTTTCAATTGATGGTGATTTGGGCTACCCCCTATAAATCCGAGGGGGGAATTGAAGGGAGCCCTGCAGGCGCTTATGACTTGTGTCATGAGCGCAGGGCGGGTGGCCGACCGGAGCGTAAGCGAAGGCGCCAATTCCCTCCCTGCCCAAGTCTTTATTTTCTTTTCAATTGATGGTGACTTGGACTGCCCCAATTTCAGATTCTCTGAAATTGAAATGGATTGGGACTGCCCAAATTTTTCATTAAAAAAGTCAAAAGGAATTTGGGCTACCCTCCGGTTCATTTTTTATAAAAGCGATAGTCTCCAGTCTATAGTCTGAGGTCTAAGCGATGAAATACGCGATCGGCATTGATATCGGCGGGACCAAGATCTCACTCGTGCTGGGGACTGAAAAAGGAAAGGTCCTTGCGCGGCGCGAGATCCCCACTCTGACCGGCTCCGGGACCAAAACCTGCATTCAAAACCTCGTTGCAAATCTAAGATCGGTTATCCGTGAAAGCGGCATCCCAAAAAAACAGATCCTCGGGATCGGCGTCGGCTGTCCGGGCGCCATCAATGCGGAGAAGGGGATCCTTCCCCGATCTCCGAACCTTCCCGGATGGGCGGGGCTTCCGTTAAAAAAAATTCTCAAAAAAGCGACCGGGCTTCCGGTGCACCTTGCCAATGACGCCAATGCCGCGGCGCTGGGCGAAAGCTTTTTCGGTGCCGGAAAAAATTCCAGGAATTTTATTTATATCACCGTCAGTACCGGAATTGGTGGAGGGATCGTTATCCATGAACGGCTTTATGAAGGGTCCGGTTTTGTGGCGGGCGAGATCGGTCACATGAGCATTGTTCCCGAAGGGCGGAAATGCAATTGCGGACAAAAAGGATGTCTTGAGGCGTATGCATCAGGGACCGCGATCGGGAATTTTGTGCGGGAGCGTATGAACAAGTCGAAAACAGTCATCCAGAAATTCCTCGCCGGAAATAAAAAAGTGAACGCCAAACAGGTGGGTAAGGCTGCTCGTGCGGGCGATAAGCTCGCGATCGCAAGTTATCAAAAAGCCGGTTACTACTTAGGCATTGGCATCGCGAACCTTCTGAACATCCTGAATCCCGAGAAGGTCGTGATCGGCGGCGGCGTTTTAAAATCCGCGCACAAGATCTTTTGGAAGACGATGATCAAAAGCACGAGGCAGCATGCCTGGCCCGAGGCGTTCCGCACGGTGAAGATCGTCCGGTCGCAGCTCAAAGAGCATGTCGGCAACCTTGGCGCGCTGGCCCTGGTGTTTCGATCATAGGGATGTCCGTTAGAACGGTGTATCTTGAGAGGTTGCATTGATCCGTAATTCTGTTTTTCATGGTTTTCAAAAAGGAGGACTTATGAGATCGATCATGATCTTGGCGGGTTTAGTGTTGTTGTTCGGGCAAGAACCTCTTTTATTCGCCGGCAAAGTCGACCTCACGACGTACTATCCCGCGCCGTACGGGGAATACCAGGAATTAAAAACAACAGGCGATGCTTACTTTGCCACGACCTCGGGCAACGTCGGTATCGGAACAACGACGCCGATAAATACGCTTGAAGTTGTTGGAAAAATAAACGCGGGCCCACATGCCCAGACGACTTACACCGGAACTAATACGAGTTTAGGTGTCAGATTCTATTCAAAGGGCGCCAATGCATCTCTTCCGAATTATATGCATCCGGCCGGCCGGATCTACGGAAGCAACCTCAGCAATTCATGGTCCAACCAGGCGTTGGTTTTTGGCGCTGCGAACGGCTGGGGCAGTTCTGCAACGGGTGGCGAAGCCAGTTATAACGATTCATTGATGTTGCTTGGGGACGGGAGAGTTTGGATCGGGACGAATTATCCGATGTGTACTCTAGGTGGAACCGTGGCGCTGAGTGTTGGCGGCGATTTATATGTCGGAAACAACGCAAGAAAACCAACGGGTGTCGATTGGATCAACACATCAGATCGTAGAATAAAAACGGACATAGAAAGCATCGATAGCGCCAAGGCTCTCGACACGATCAACCGGCTTCGACCGGTCAAGTACCGCTATACGGAGGAGTACTTATCAAAGCACCCGGAGATCAAAGATACGGATTATTATAGTTTTATTGCGCAAGAATACAAAGAGGTCTGGCCCGATAGCGTTTCAGAAGGCGAAGACGGCCTTTTGATGATGGACACCAGTAATACCACTTTCCATCTTGTCAGTGCCGTCCAGGAACTTGCCAAGGAAGTCAAAGAGCTGAAAAAGGAAAGTTTGGAGATGAAAAAAGAGCTCGCGGAGCTGAAGAAGAAAAACAAGTGACAACCCCAATTTCAACAGAGCCGAAATTGAAAGGTATCGGGATAGTCACTAAAAGGGTACAGGCATTCATTGACTGCCTGTACTCTTTTTAAAAGCGCCTTGCCGTGCGGAACATTCAAAAAGTTCCGACGACAAGGGGCTTAACCATCGAGGTTGAGCGCGCCCGGCAGGGGTCGAACCTGCAACCCTCAGCTCCGAAGGCTGATGCTCTATCCAGTTGAGCTATGGGCGCAAACTACATTAATTTTTCTTTTTTAAAAAGCTTGTTTGCGCCCAACACCGTGGTGTGGGCGCATTGATTTCCAATAAATCAATACGTCGCCGTGACAGTTTAAGGTTGACTGTCTACGGCGTACGCTTGAAGAAGCTCATCGTATCCCGAAACTTCATCTTAATTCAAGAAGGATTTTGATTTGAGAAATTCCGCGAAATTCTTTCCGCTACTTTTGGCCTGCCTGATCCTCCTTAATGGTTGTGCGACGACACCGGAGAAAAGAGGCCTGGATACGGAGGCGATCGCTCAACAAAATGCCGCCTCGAGCGAACAGGCGGTGGGTGCCCAGATCCATCGCGAGATCCTCGCGTCCTTTTATCCCTACACGGACCCGAAAGTCGTGCGGTATGTGGATGACCTGGGGCATTCGCTGGCCGCCCAGGCCAAACGTCACGATCTTCAGTACCGGTTCACGATCCTTTACAGTGAAAAGATCTACGCGACCTCCGCACCGGGAGGTTATGTTTATATCACGACCGGCATGTTGAATTTTCTTGAGAATGAAGCGGAACTTGCCGCGGTGCTCGCTCATGAGATCGGGGAGCAGCAATATCCGGATCGGCGTTTCACGAAAAGCGACGACGCGATCGGTGTCGCGGCCCAGATCGGCGCGCAGGTCGGACCGATGTTCGGTCCCTTGGGTTCCCTCGCAAGTCTGGGGCTGGTGCTTCTGCAGGCTTATAATGAGAGCACGTTCAAGACCCCGGGGGAGCGGCTTCTCGGGAGTGATGCCGCGGCCATGAAATATTTGATGAGCACCGGGTACGACCCGCAGGCTTTAATGGATGTGCAGGAGCATTTTCTGAAAGCCGGAGAAAAGATGACGCCATACTTTTTTGACTATTACCAGTCCCGGCCGATCACGGAAGAACGTATCCTGGCCATCAAGAAAGAATTCCAGAAATTACCGCTCAGTGGAAAATCCCTGATCACCGATCCCGTGGAATACCAGGAGGTGACTAAAGGGGTGCGTGAGATCTACAAGACGGTGCGGTGAGGACCAACGACTAACGACAAAGACTTTAGTCGATGGTCGTTAGTCTATGGTCGGCGGTTTTTATTTCTTCTTCCAATCGCCCGATGGGGATTGGACCATTTCTCCGGGGATGGCTTTTTCTTCCTGGACCTCGGCGAAAGCTCTCTGAACTTCCAGCAGCCCGTTGCCTCCCAACTTGTTCTGTTCGGCGAGGGCCTCATAAAGGACCCGGCGGTCCTGGTTCTCGGCGGCAGTCAGCGTGGCGGCCGCGGCGTTATCTTTCAGATCGGTCACATAACCCTTGTTGTTCTCTCCGACCACACCTTCCTGCTTGAGGCTCTGAAGTTGATAGTACCGTGCTTGACGGTTTTTCAAAGCCTTCTCGATGTCCGGTGTCATGGTCTTGTAATCATAATCCGTTGCAAAACAGAGCGACGTCGCGGTCAGCATCACCAGGCCTACGGCAAGTCCTAAAAGACGAATTTGTTTCATGGCAAAACCCTCCTTGAAATTTAAAATGGCAGTATGGTTCATTTTACGGCTCCTGCAGCGACCATATCCTCAATGTTGGTGGCGGTCTGTTTGAGGCCCCGGATATCCACCACGACATTCGCGTTGATCGTAATGGGACGATTAGGATCTCCCACGGCTTTGACCGTGCAGCCGGCGATCGCGATCGCGGCCAGGAACAACAGGGTTATTTTTGTGAGTGCCTTCATATTATTTCACCTCAATGAGCCCTATAAGCCGGGCGATTTGTGAGAATGCGGTCTTTTCATCCGTTCGAATCGTTGCGTTCAGCGTCAATTTGAGATTATAAGCCGGAATGAAGATTTGGAGGAGGATTTTCATGTTGTCGCTTTGGACCAGGTTCACCCTTAAAGCGGCACGGCCGTACCGAACCAGTTGTTGGCTTTGGGCAACCTTTTGAACTCTTTCCTTTTGCACAGAAGTTGGGAGATAGGGGAGGAAGAGGTCAAAGAACCGGGCCTGGATATTGCCGCCGGGTTCGGGGGCCTCAAGGTCCATGCTGAACTCAGGCTCCCGGCCCAAGATCTGGCGGAACGTTAAACTGCCTTTCATGGCTCCGGTCGCACCGCCAAGGTTCTGAGGATCAAGCCACTGCCAGTCCTCCAGTCCCGTCTTTCCGAGATCTGCGGTCAATTCAAAGCGCAAAGCGGGTCCCGTCTGTATGATGAAGTTTCCTGAGATCCCCATACGCGAAGAAATTTGCGGGCGGAGTCCTTCAAAGATGAATCGAACGGGTTTTTGAGAAATGAAAAGAAAGAGAGGATCCTGGGATTCCAGAGACTTTACCTCCAGAGGGACAGGCCCCTGGCGGGTTTGCAGCTGGCCGGTGACTCTCGTGAGATGGATCTTAAAATGACGGTCCAGCGAAACTTTTTCGATCCGTATCGAATTAGCGAAATATTCCTGGGCGGAACGGTTTGCCAGCTGCTCAACAAAATCGCGTTCGAGTCCGGGAAGACGAGGAAGGACCCAGAGCGCGAGTCCCAAGATCGCCAGAAGGAAGGGGAGCGAGAGGTATAAAAAAAAGTTTTTTTTCTTCATAATTAAGTGCGGCCGGAGGGACTTGGCGCCTTCACTTCGTTCCGGTCGGCCACTCGCCCCGCACTTATGACATCAGTCATAAGTGCCTGCAGGGCTCTCTTCAAGTCTCTCCTCTTCCTTGTGCGTCGCCGTAGGCAGTTATCCTTTTACTGCCACGGCGCCGTACTTGTTCATTAGGAGCAAGTGCGGCCGGAGGGACTTGAACCCCCAACCCTTTCGGGACAAGATCCTAAGTCTTGCGCGTCTGCCAATTTCGCCACGGCCGCAGATTCAAAAAGTCGATATTCCAGATGCTCAATGGAGGAAAAAGTGCGCCCTGAAGGATTCGGCGCCTCCGCTTGGCTACGGTCGGCCACTCGCGATGCAAACATGACAGATGTCATGTTTGCAGGCAGCGCTCACTTCGAATCCTTCAGCACAAGGTGCGGTTGCCGTAGAGGGCTTTCTTTGAGCCCTCACGGCACCGTACTTTTTCATTGAAAAAAAGTGCGCCCTGAAGGATTCGGCGCCTCCGCTTGGCTACGGTCGGCCACTCG
>CAZPCF010000012.1:0-2201 GCA_964585045.1 uncultured bacterium | reverse complement strand
AGCCCTCACGGCACCGTACTTTTTCATTGAAAAAAAGTGCGCCCTGAAGGATTCGAACCTTCGACCCAGTGATTAAGAGTCACTTGCTCTACCAACTGAGCTAAGGGCGCATAACTTTTTTCATGCGTGAACGGTTTGCCCATCAATCTCTTTTGAGCTTCCGCCTAAAATCCAGAGGATTTTAGGACGGATCCGTCCTCGCCTCCTGCGAGGCGGAAAGGGTACATATAAGGGACAATGACGACGGGTCTTAGAAAAACGGGGGCTATTCTACTGAAGGACTTGGTACTTTACAAGAAGTTCGAGTTTTTTTTCAAATACAACGCCTGGAAAAAATGGTTTGGGTGTGTTTGACAAAGCAGCGTTTCTTCCCTAGAATACGCCGTCTCAGCGTCGGAAGTTCTTACCTTTTTAACAAGCGAGTGTAGCATAGTGGTAATGCTCTGCCTTGCCAAGGCAGCTACGAGGGTTCGATTCCCTCCACTCGCTCCATACTTGTTCTTGATGAGCAAGTATTACGTCGTGAGAACATGATGACAGTTCTCTACGGCTATAAGCGTAGTCGGAAGCAAGGGAATCGAAGGGAGCACTTGCAAGCAAAACTGACATGCGTCAGATTTGCAAGTGCGGGTGGCCGACCGGAGCGAAGCGAAGGCGCCGGTTCCCTCCACTCGCTCCACGTTTTTATAGAGAAGGCGGTTGTTGTGTTGCTGAAAAAGAAGAAAGACGAAGTATCCGAAGACCTTTCCCGCACCGAAAACTTGCAGCCTCAAAGTCCTTCGCTTAAGGTCAAATTGCAGGACGGCAAGGCCTGCGAAAAGATCCTGACCATTGAGGTTGACCAAGCTCGTATCAGCGAAGAATTCGAGTCCTTTTATAATTCGATCGCTCCGCGCGCCAAAGTTCCGGGATTCCGTCCCGGAAAAGTTCCCCGGGACGTGCTGATCATGCACTACGAGAAGAACGCCAATGACTCGGTGTTGGAAGCGCTGCTTTCAGAATCCCTTCCCAAGGCGCTCCGCGAAAAAGACTTGAATCCGCTCACGACGCCCGAGATCAAGGATATCCAGTTCGCCAAGGAAAAACTCACCTACAAAGCGCATATTGAGATCCGTCCCAAGGTCAAACTTTCCCGTGTGACCGGATTAAGCGCCAAGAAGGAAAAGACCGGAGTGAAGCCCGAGGATATTGAGAAAGCGCTCAAACAGACCCAGGAGATGCACGCTCAATATAAAGCGGTCGAAGGCCGCCCGGCCAAACTGGGGGACTACGTCATCACGGATTATGTCTGTACGGTCGACGGCAAGGAAATGGAAAAACGCAATGATGATTGGATGGAGCTCAAAGAGGAAGAATATCTGAAAGGGTTCTCCGCGCAGCTCGTGGGCGCCCAGGTCGGTGAAGAAAAAGACGTTCAGATCTCTTTTCCTCAGGATATGGCGGATAAAAGAGCGGCCGGGAAAACCGCCTTTTTCAAGATGAAGGTCAAGGAGATCAAGGAAAAAACACTTCCCGCGCTGAACGATGATCTCGCCAAGCAGGCCGGGGAGTACAAGGACCTCGCCGATCTCAAGAAAAAGCTTACGGATGATCTTGAAAAACGGGACGCCGGCGAGAAAGAGGCCGCTTTTGAACGGGAGCTTTTGAATGAACTGGTCAAACATAATAAGATCGATCTGCCGAGCGGGCTCTTGCAACGGCGGGCGGAATACCTGATGGACCAGGCGCGTCAGCGCTTCCTCCAGCAGGGCGGGACGGACGCGATCTTCGATAAGGAAAAAGAAAAGATGCAAAAGGAATTCGAATCCGAAGCACGCCGCCAGATCCACGTCGCTTTTCTTCTGGATGAGATCGCGGACACGCAGGGGATCAAGGCGGAAGAATCGGACCTTGGGGCCAAGTACGAGGCTTTGAGCGGGCAGTACCGCCAGCCGAAGGAAACGATCGAGAAATATTATAAAGAACACAAAGAAGCCCGGGAAACCTTGCTGGACCAGGTCCGGAACGAGAAGGTCATTGAATTTTTGAAGAAGAACGCCAAAAGCAAATAACAGACTTCAGACCGAAGACCGCAGACTGAGGACTCAAGCATCGAAAGTCTTTTAGTCTGTGGTCTCCAGTCTGTGGTCTCCAGTCTGGAGGGTATTTATGAGCTATTTGGTCCCGATGGTCATTGAGACAACCGGAAAAGGGGAGCGGGC
>CAZPCF010000011.1:0-19876 GCA_964585045.1 uncultured bacterium | reverse complement strand
TACAGCGAACCTTATGTGACACCCGGAAATGTGGACGGCCCGGATTCGCCCAACAACGGTCGCGGCGGCTGGACCTGGTACACGGGCTCGGCTGCGTGGTATGAAGTGGTGGCCATGAACTGGATCCTGGGCATTCGCCCCGCCGCCAAGGGGTTGATCGTGGATCCCGTGATCCCGAAGAAATGGCCCGGATTCAAAATGAAACGTCTTTTCCGCGGCAGCACCTACTTGATCGAGGTTAAAAATCCCGATCAAACGGGGCAGGGGGTCAAGTCTGTAACGGTAGACGGGAAAAAACAGAAAGAAAACCTTATTCCCGACCTTCGTGACGGTAGAACCCACCGGGTTGAAGTGACGCTCGGATAAACCAAAAAAATGACCCTTCAAAAAAAACATTCCCCGGGCTTTAAGCGACTCCCAGGAAATGTTTTTTTGTTTTTTGTGACAGCGTGCTTTCTAGGAACGTTTCTGCCGGCAGGTCTCGCGGCCAACAAAACCGAAAAGCCGCCTGTTCAACGAAGCAACCCCCCAAGAAGAGCGCCGCTTGATGCCGGGAAGGCCTACAGCAGCGTTGCTTCCGGCAAACCCCTCCGAGTTTCAACGCAATTCAAAGTCGTAGACGATTTCAACACCGGGGAACTCAAGAACAGTCTGGAGGGAGCCTGGACTGTGGACGAAGGGGAGGACAAAAAGGCCCAGCTGGATTTGAAAAAAGAGGATGCCCGCGGGGCCAAAGCCGGCGGCTCGCTCTGGATCCGGTACAACCTTAAAAAAGAAGAACAAGTTACGGCCCGGACAGAGCTCAAAAAACTGGACATGAGCGCGGCGCGCAACCTTGTTCTCAAGTGCCAAGGGAAGACGGCGGCGCCTTTTAACGGACGCATTCGCATTGCTTTGCGCGATGAGGCCGGCAAGACCGTAACGCGGGACATTACAAACGCGTGTTTTGAGAAAAAAGGCTGGAACGACGTCATTCTGCCGGTGTCAGATTTCCGGGGCGTGGATTTTGACCAGCTAGGCTCTCTTTCTCTGAGCATTCTGGCACACGACAGGAATATGGCGGGGAAGGTCGGATTCGACGAGATCGCTTTTTGGGGATATCCGGAGGTTGGGTTCGAAAGTGTGAAGGATAACCTCAAGACTTTTCCCGCAGCCGTCCTGAATGAGACGAGGCGAAAAGAGCTGCTGGAAACAAGGTCGGACAAAGAGCTCCTCCTTAAGATCGCCAGCGACACATGGCGGTATTTCGAAAGCGCGGCCGACAAAAAGAACCACCTTGTAGTGGACCACATCAAGACGGGAGGTTCTCCTCTCGCAGCGGCTTATACCTCTCCCACGAATATCGCCCTCGAACTCATGGGCGCCGTTGCTGCGCGCGAACTGGAGATCATCACCCCGGAACAGGCATCCCGGCGCGTTTCGGAGATCCTGCGGACGCTTGAGAAAATGAAAACGTGGAGAGGTTTTTTCTACAACTTCTACGAGACGACCCGGCTGGGGGTGTCCCGCCAGTTCGTCTCCAGCGTGGATAATGGCTGGCTTGCCATCGCGATGGTGGTGATCCGGCAAGCCTTTCCCGGCGAGATCGCCCGTAGGGCGACGGTTCTTTTGAAGAGGTTCCATTTTCAGGAATTTCTTGATCCGGACAACAACCAGCTTGTGATCGGCTATGACCTGGACCGCGAAAGCCTGGCGCCTTATCACTACGGAATGCTGGTGACCGAGGCAAGGGCCATGAGCCTTTGCGGTATCGGTAAGGGAGACCTTCCCAAAGAGCATTGGTGGTATCTCTACCGAACGGCACCGGAAGCGTGGGAATGGCAAACGCAAAAACCGCAGGGGAAAATGGTCGAGCACGATAAGGTCAGTTATTTCCAGGGTTATTATAAAGATGGCAAACAAAAATTCGTCCCAAGTTGGGGCGGATCCCTGTTTGAATTTTTGATGCCGACGATGGTGATCCAGGAGGTGAAATTTGCGCCGAGAGGCCTGGGGATGAACGATAAGATCGCGACTGAACTTCACCGCGACTACGCTCTCCGGGAAAAAAAATATCCCGTTTGGGGGATCTCTCCGGCGGCGATCGCCGACGGGCGGGGGTGGCAATACGGCGAATACGGGATCAAGAAGCTTGGCGCCAGGGGGTATCAGGATCGCGGGGTGATCACGCCGCACGTGAGTTTTTTAGCCCTGGAAACCCTGCCACGGAACGCCCTTCAGAACATCCGCGAGCTTTTGAAATTCTCGATTTATGGAGAGTACGGTTTTTATGACTCGATCAGCTTCCCGGGAGGAAAAGTAAACCTCCAGTACCTGGCGCTGGATCAGGGAATGGTCCTTATCCCGATAGCGAACTACTTGAAAAATGGCGTAATCCAAAAATATTTTCACCAAGATCCCATTGGGGAAAAAGCGCAGGAGTTGCTCGAAAAGGAAAATTTCTTCAGGAACTGATGTCTTTCTAATCCTTTGCCGGGAAAAGAGATGCGGCTGCCCAAAAAGAAAGGATGAATTCCCTCAAAAAAGTCACTCAATTAATGCTTTGAAAAAGCATATCGTAGAGTTAAAATGAGCGACACATGTGGCACTTATATAGCGGTAAAAGAACAGGTTACAACAAAGACCATTTTTTGAAAGGAGCCCCTACCCCATGATCATCAAACAAATGCTCAAAGACCGCACTCTAACCGACAAGGAAAGAAAGAATCTGGGCATTCTCGAGGTCGTTCGCAAGAACGGGCCGATCTCCAGGACTGATATCTCCAAGCTCACGGAACTGAACATTGTTACGGTTTCTAACTACGTGAGCCATTACATCAAAAAAGGTCTTGTCATAGAAGGCGAGTTGGATGAGTCCACAGGAGGACGCAAACCCGTGCTTGTGGAGCTCAACCCCAAGGCCGGCTACATTGTGGGAGTCGGGCTCAACATGATGAGCATGGTCGCGGTGCTCGTGGACCTTGAGATCAACGTGATCAGCGAGATCAAGCGCGAAAGGGCCCCGGAAAATTCCGAAAAGATCATTCTCCAGATGGTGGACCTTGCGGCGGAGATCATTGAAAAGGCCGAGGTCGACAAGACCAAGATCGTCGGCGTCGGGGTCGGCATTCCCGGGATCATTGACGAGCGCGGGCGGACGATTCGCTGGCCCCAAAGCCTTGGCGACAAGGACATTTCAGTTTGTTCTTCTATTAAAGACACTTTCGAAAAACGGCTCAACATCCCCACGATCGTGGAGAACGATGCGAACGCGGCAGTGCTCGGCGAAAAATGGCTGGGACTGGACCGTGATGTGCGGAACATGGTCTATATGTTCTCGGGCGTCGGTTGCGGCATTTTGATCAACGAAGAGATTTACCGGGGAGCGAACGGCGCCGCAGGAGAGCTCGGGATCACGAGCCAGCACGCGAGCAAGGACTATTCCTTCAAGATCGCGACCCAGCTTGGCCGGTGGGAAATGGATATCGGAATGGTCCGCCATGCCCGAGAGTGGATCGAAAAGGGCGAAACCTCGATCCTGAAAGACCTGGTCAAAGGCGACCTCTCGAAGCTGACTTTTAAGGAGATCGTTAAAGCGATCCGGGAAAAAGACGCCCTGGCGATCAAAACGGCAGAACAGGCCGGGCAAGACCTTGGCAAGAAGATAGCGTTTATCGTGAACCTTCTCAATCCCGAAGTGGTTGTGATCGGCGGAGGCATTGAAGATTGCGGCTCGCCGCTTCTCGACTCGATCAAGAACACGGTCAAAGAATGGTCCGTGGAAGAGTCCGCGACGCAGGTCAAGATCATCCCGTCCGCTTTCGGTGAAAACGCCGTAGCGCTTGGCGTGGTGGGCATTGTGGCCCGCGAAGTCTTCGCTCAAGCCTGAACGCTTTCAACTTTCGGCCCCGGAATGAAAGCTTTTATCCAAGGACTCAAATCCCGGGTTCTCACGGGCGGGAACATAACCCCGGACGAAGCTCTTCGCCTCAGCTCCATCCAGGACCCTACAACGCTCGACCTTCTTTTAAGTTCCGCCCACGAGATCACGACCGAATACCGGCCTTCCCAGCCGGACCTTTGCTCACTTGTCAACGCCAAGAGCTATCTTTGCTCTGAGGACTGCGGCTTTTGCTCCCAATCTTCCCACTACAAAACAGGCGTGAAACGTTACCCGCTCATGAACCCGGAAAAGATCCTGGAAGAAGCAAAAAAATGCGAAGCGAACGGCATCCAAAGCTTTTGCGTGGTCACAAGCGGCGAAACCCTGAATGACGCCGAATTCGAACAAGTGCTCGCGACTTTTAGCCTGCTAAGCGAGAAGACCCGTCTCCGGCTGGACGGGTCCCTCGGGCATCTGACGGCCGGACAGATCCGGAAGCTTCGCGCAGCCGGAATGCGGCGCTTCAACCACAACCTTCAATGTTCGCGCGAGTTTTATCCCGAGATAGTTTCTACACACACCTACGACGAACGGATGGAAACGTTAAAATTCCTCGAGGAGAACGGCGTCGAGGTGTGCTCGGGCGGTATTTTTGGAATGGGGGAGCCGCAGGAAGACCGGATTCGTCTCGCGTTCGAGCTCAAGCCTTTTGATCTCCACTGCCTTCCCATCAATATTTTAAATCCGCGTCCCGGAACGCCGCTTGAAGGCCGGAGGCCCGTTGATCCCGCAGAGATCGTGAAGATGGTCGCGATCTTCCGCTTCATTCACCCCCGGGCCAACATCAAACTTGCCGGCGGCCGGGAGGTGAATCTGGGCGTTTATTTTCAGGAAAAAAGCCTTTGCGGCGGGGCGAACGGCCTTGTGGTCGGCGGCTATCTCACCACCGCGGGAGGTCCCCTTCAGGAAGATCTCGACATGCTCCGGCGCTCCGGTTTTTCCATGGAACGCGACCAAGAAAACGACCGCAGCTCAGTCGCTTGCGGTCAAAGCCGCTGAACCTTGGAACCTTCGCTTAAAAACAAAACCATCCTTATTACAGGCGGCACCGGCCGGCTCGGACAGGCATTCGTTCGCAAGGCCGCCCAGCAAGGCGCGCGCATTTTCTTCACCTACTTCAAAGCATCCGGGGTTTCTAAAGAGCTCGAACAAACCGGCGCACAAGGATTTCCCCTGGACCTTGCCGACGCCAAAGCCACCGGCGCCTTTTCCGAAGCGCTTAAAGCCAAGACCGAGCAGCTGGATGTTCTTATTCACAACGCTGCTGCGACCGCGGATGCGCTCATCGAAAAAATGTCCGAGAAGCAATGGGAAAATGTCCTGCGGGTCAATCTCAAAGCGCCTTTTTATCTGACCCAGAAACTTTTGCCTCTATTAATGAGGAGAACGCCAAGCAAGATCTTCATGCTGGTGAGCCGAGCGGGTTTGAGCGGGCTTGCCGGCGCCGCGAATTATGCCGCTTCAAAAGGCGGACTGATCGCCATGACCAAGACGCTTGCCAAAGAGCTCGGGCGAAAAAAAATCCTTGTGAACGCCGTGAACCCGGGCTTCATGCGCTCCTCGATGACCGCAAGCATCCCCGAAGAAATTTTTAAACAAAATCTCGAGGAAAGTCCGCTCAAAACCCTTTCGGACCCCGAGGAGGTCGCGGATTTTCTCATTTTTCTCTCCTCCGACCGGATGCGCCAGGTGACGGGGCAAGTGTTTCATTTTGAATCCCGGCCTTTCTAGGGTAGAATTCCACCTCATTTCACACCCGAAGGGATCATCAAGAACATGAACCCCGTTAGAGATGGGAAGCGTTTTAAAACGCTTCCGAGGTTGGCGAAGGCCCATTATGAACACCTTTCGATATTTCAGTGAGAACTAAACTGTGAATCCGACAACCTCTGACGGGGTGAAACGACGCGTGGTAGTCACGGGCATGGGAGTTCTGTCTCCGATAGGGAACACGCTTGCGGAGTTCCGTGAGAATCTTAAAAAAGGCGTCTCAGGCAAAGAGAACGCGGACCGCTCAGTCATTGAAAGACACCCGTTTCCCCCGGTATTTCCTCTCAAAAGCTTCAACCCGCGTCCTTACGGGACACATCTTCTCGACCCTTTCATCCAGTACGCCGTGGCCGCCGCGGAGCAGGCCGTTACGGACGCCAAGTTCGATGTCGCGGCCGTAAACCCTTACGACATAGCGCTTTCCGTCAGTTCGAGCAAAGGGGGCGTTCACAGCTTAGAGAAGTTCAAAGAAAGGTTTGCCCGAAACCCAAGCGCGATCCTTGGAGCAAGGCTGTACACGAGCGCGATCCCGAATTTTGCGGACCAATGGATCGCCCGGCGCATGAAGATCCAGGGTCCGGCCAAATGCTACGTGGCCGCTTGCGCGACCGGGACCGTAGCCATTGTCCAGGGATTCCGCATGGTCTCCGAAGGGCAGGCGGAATACTGCCTTGCCGGAGCGACGGACGCCTCGATCACGCCGCTTATGTTAGGCGGCTACAATAATATGAAGGCGCTTGCGGCCCGGGACATCCGTCCGTTCGACAAAAGGCGCGACGGATTTCTGATAGGCGAAGGCGCGGGCGTCGTGTTCCTCGAAACGCTCGAAAGCGCGAAGGCACGCGGCGCAAGGATCTACGGCGAGATCGTCGAGGCCGCTTATGGGCAGGACAGCAAACAGCCGATCCATTTTGATCTTAACGAACACGCTTTGTCCTACACGCTGGGGGTTCTTCTTAAGAGGGCCAGGATCACGCCGCAAGAGATCGATTACATGAACCTGCACGGCACAGGCACGAAGCACGGGGACCTTTATGAAACGCTTGAGCTCAAAGAAGCGTTCGGCGAACAGGCTTACAAGATCCCCATGAGCTCAACCAAAGGTTCAACCGGGCATATGCTCGGCGCGACGGGAGCGATCGAGATCATCGCAACGCTTCTCGGGATCCACGAAGGCTTCATCCCGCCGACAGTGGGACTTGAAGAAAAAGATCCGGAATGCGATCTTGACTATACGCCCGGGAGTATACGGCCGCACAAGATCACGAACGCAGTCAAAGTCTCCATGGGCTTCGGAGGCCAGGTCGCCGCCGTTCTTCTCCGTAAAATTTAACCGTACCAAGACCCGGTTTTTGCGGAACCCCTGCAAAGACCGGGTCTTTACGAGGGTGACGATGGAAACTTACCAACAAGAGATTAAAAACCTCAAAGCCAAAAACCTCTACCGGAAACTCCGGGTTTTAGAGGATCACGAAGGGACGAAAGCGTCATTTGAAGGGAGGGAGATCCTCCTCTTTTGCGGCAACGACTATCTGGGCCTTAGCCGCCATCCGCGCGTGGTGCGGGCTGCTCAAAAAGCGCTCAAGGCTTACGGCGCCGGTGCGGGCGCGGCGCGGCTCATTTCAGGAACGACGAAGGCGCACATTGCCCTTGAAAAAAGGCTGGCTCAGATCAAGGGAAAAGAAAGCGCGCTCGTTTTTGCGGCGGGGTTTCTCGCGAATCTTGGCATTCTGACCGCCTTTGCAGGCGAGCAAGACGTTATCATTATGGACAAGCTTTGCCATGCCTCGCTGATCGACGGCGCCAAACTCTCAAAAGCCACGCTCCGCGTTTTTCCGCATAAAAATTACAAAAAATGCGAAGAGCTTCTCCGGGGTTCGCAAGGCGCGCGGCGGCGGATCCTCGTGACCGAAACGGTTTTTAGTATGGACGGTGATCTTGCGGACCTGAAAGAGCTCGTCCGGCTGAAGGAAAAATACGGCGCATTACTTGTGGTCGATGACGCGCACGGCACTGGCGTCCTGGGCGAGCATGGACGTGGCGCGGCGGAGGCCGGGAATTTATCAAAAAAGATCGATGTCATTATGGGGACGCTTTCCAAGGCCGTCGGCGGCCTTGGCGGGTTTGTGACGGCAGACAGGACGCTTATTGATTACCTGGTGAATTTCGCAAGGCCGTTCATTTTTGCGACCGCGCTTCCGCCCGCCCTTTGTGAAGCCGCGCGCGAAGCTCTTAGTATGATCGAAAAAGAACCTCTTTTAAGAAAAAAGCTTTGGAACAATATCCATCAAGTTCACCAAGGGCTCCTCGGGCTTGGTTTTTCGATCCGTCAACCCGAGTCCGCGATCCTTCCGGTCATGATGGGCGATGAGGGAAAAGCGATGGAAACCTTCGAAAAACTTCTTTTGCAAGGGGTCTTTATCCCGGCTGTGCGTTATCCGACCGTTCCCAGAGGGAAGGCCCGCTTGAGGGTCACTGTCTCTGCCGCACATACCGGCCGGGACATCGCAAGATTAATGAAGGCATTTAAAAAAGCGCTGAAAACATGAAAACCCGAACCTTGGTCGCAAAAGACAGAAAATACCTTTGGCACCCGTTCACCCAGATGCGGGACTGGCAGACCGGCGAGGTGTTGGTCGTTGAAAAAGGGAAGGGTTGTTATCTGATCGACACTAAGGGTCGGAAATATCTCGACGGGGTGTCATCCCTTTGGTGCAATGTTCACGGACACCGGGTCAAGGAGCTTGACCGGGCGATCGAAAAACAAATAAAAAAGATCGCCCATAGCACCTTTCTCGGTCTCACGCACCCCACGGCGATCGAGTTGGCGGAAAAGCTCATCACGATCGCTCCTAAGGGGCTCACCCGGGTTTTTTATTCCGATTCCGGGTCCGAGGCCGTGGAGATAGCGCTTAAAATGGCCTTTCAATATTGGGCGCAAAAAGGACGGCCGGAGAAGAAAAAATTTGCGCGGCTTGTGAACGCTTATCACGGCGACACCCTCGGCTCTGTGAGCGTTGGAGGCATCGATCTGTTCCACCAGATCTATAGGCCGCTTCTTTTTGATACGGTCGCGATCCCGTCGCCTTACCGTTACCGTTGGCCCGAAAAAACAGGTGACAGTCACCAAAAAGGTGACTGTCACCTGTTTGGGGACAGACAGACGGAGGGGGAGCGTGTAAAAAAGGAATCGCTCGCCGCCATGGAGGAGGTTCTCAGAGAACACCACCGGGAGCTCGCCGCGTTCGTGATGGAGCCCTTGATGCAGGGCGCCGCCGGGATGATCGATCAGCCGTCGGGATACATTTCCCGTGCCAGAGAGTTAACGCGAAAGTATAATACCCTTCTGATCTTTGACGAAGTCGCGACGGGGTTTGGGCGGACCGGGAAGATGTTCGCCGCGGACCATGAGGGCGTGACGCCAGATATCATGGCAGTCGCTAAGGGCATCACGGGAGGTTATCTGCCGCTCGCCGCGACGCTTACGACCGAAAAGGTTTATGAGGCATTCCTGGGCCGTTATGAGGACTTCAAGGCGTTCTTTCATGGCCATACTTATACCGCCAACCCGCTGGCTTGCGCGGTGGCGATCGCGAACCTTGAGATCTTTAAAAAACAAAAAACGCTCAAAAAGGTACAACCCAAGATCCGGCTCATAAAAAAAAGGCTTGAAGGTTTCCACAAACTCAAATGCGTCGGCGATATCCGGCAATGCGGCACCATGATCGGGATCGAATTGGTCAGGGACAAGAATACCAAGCAGGCGTTTGAGCCCAAAGAGAAGATCGGTATTCGCGTGATCGAGCGGGCACGAAAAAAAGGCGCGATCCTCCGGCCGCTGGGCCCGGTGATCGTTCTCATGCCGCCGCTTGTGATGAGCGAACGAGAGTTGAATAAGTTATTGGACATCACTTATGGATCAATAAAGGAAGTGACGGAATGAATAAACGCGGCGGGGAAAGGGGAACGGGGAGCGGGGAACGGAAAGCTTTCGGGCAAACATTCCCCGTTAGCCGTTTCCCGATGTGCAGTTTTCCGAAGGAAAACGTATGAAAGCCGGCATCTTTATCACGGGAACGGACACAGACGTCGGGAAAACGGTGATTGCCGCCGGGCTTGCGCTTGTCCTCCGGGATCGCGGGATGAAGGTGGGCGTAATGAAACCCGTGGCGACCGGCTGCTATGGCGGCGACGGGAGACTTATCTCCCAGGATGCGGCATTTTTGATGGAGGCCGCCCAGAATGAATACCCGCCACTTACGAGCCCGGCGCGTTTCCGCAACCCTCTTTCGCCAAACGTTGCGGCCATGCTCGAAAAAAAAGAAGTGAATGTCCCCAGCATCCTTAAAAGCTATCACGAACTCCAGAAACACTATGACTTCATGATCGTGGAGGGTGTTGGCGGGCTCATGGTCCCTCTCAAGAAAGATTATTACGTGGCCAACCTCATTCGTGACATGGGATTACCTGTCGTGATCGTGTCGTACGCGGGGCTTGGCGCGATCAATCATACGCTGCTTACCGTAGATGCGGCCACGATCCGGGGGCTGGAAGTGCGCGGCATTATTTTTAACCGTGTTTCCGTGACAAATTACTCGCTGGCCGAACTTACCAACCCAAAGGTTATTCATGACCTTTCCGGCGTCCCGATCCTGGGCAGCCTGCCCAACATCGATGGGCTTAATATGGACAATTGCCAATTCGGAAAGCTCAAGGAGGTCTTTCAAGAGCGCATCCGGGTCGACAAAATAGCAGGAAATTTTGCCGGCGCCATTTTCCCCCAATAGCCCGAAAGGAACCGGTCTTGTCCAAACAGTCCCAACGCTTATCAATTTCGACAAAGTTGAAATTTGGGCCCTCCAAACCGTCAGCTAAGAAAAAAGACAAAAGTCTTGGGAGGAAAGTGACCGGCATCCGGCTTGAAAGAAAAAAAGACGCGAGCCTGCTTAACTGGAATCTTAAACGCCCCTACCCGCCCGAAAAGATCCGCATTCCTGTCCCCGCATCCGCATGGCCATGCATCCGGGTCGGCGAGGTTGTCCAGACCGGACAGAGGATCGCGGAGCCGCAAGGGACGGAAGGCGTAAGCATTCATGCCGGCATGTCCGGCGAGGTGGAGAAGATCACGGCTTTTCCGAGCGCAATAGGTACGGAAAGCCGGATGATCGAGATCCGAAGGCAAGGGGAGCCCAAAACCCTTCCATTTGCGGAGACACGTAAAGAATGGGCCGAGATCCCGGCAGAAGAGCTCCTGAGGATCTTCCAACACTTCGGGCTTGTGACCACGGATCCCCTTATGGAACCCGTCCACGCCAAGCTCGGGCGACATGCCGGAGCACGAACGGTCGTCATCAACGGGTGTGAACCGGAACCTTACATCACCTGCGAACAAGTGCTTACCCTGTCCCAGCCCGTGGAAATCTTAAAAGGTGCTGAATTACTCAGAAAAGCCCTTGGCGCCGAAAAGATCTTTTTTGCGCTTGAGAGCTGCAATCTCGAAACGATCGAACTTATCAAGAGCAAGATCTATTTTCTGAAGTGGGAGCACGCAGAGGTCAGGACCGTGCCCGCGCTCTATCCTCAAGGCCTTGAAAGCACACTGCTTCAGGCATGGTTCCCGGGAGAGGAAAGCAAAGCCGTTGTTTTTCCGGCATCCACGGCGTTCGCGGTCTATGAAGCGGTGGCGCAGCAAAAACCTTTTTATGAGAGGGTTGTGACTGTCGGCGGCGAATGCGTGGTCGAGCCGCGAAGCCTTTGGCTGCCGATCGGAATTTCTTTCCAAGACGCGATCCATGCCTGCAAGGGAGTCATGCGTGAACCGGAAAAGATCTTGATGGGCGGGCCCATGGCCGGGACAGCACAGAGGACCGCAGAAGTCCCCATAATGGCCGGGACGAACGCTATCCTCGCGCTTCCCAAGGAGGTCGCAAAGGACGAAACAGAAGAAGCGTGTATCCGTTGCAATCTTTGCGTTGACCATTGCCCCGTTTCGCTTTCGCCCGCGATGATCACGCTAGCTGCGGAACAAAAAGAATTTGCGGTTGCGGAAGAGTGGAATGTCACAGATTGCGTCGAATGCGGGAATTGCGCCTATGTGTGTCCTTCCAAACGGCCGATGCTCGAGCTGATCCGCTTGGCGCGCGGCCTGCCAAGGACGGCGGTGGTCCATGGCTGAAGTGACGATCTCTTACAAGACGGCTCTGCCGCCGCATATACGCTCTACGAACGCTTTAACCAGACGATCCTGGGGGCAGGTGATCGCGCTCGCGCCTCTCTTTGTGACGGCCTGTTTTACCGGGCATGCGGAAATTCTGCGCGTTCTTTTGATCTGTTTGATGAGCGCGATCACATTCGAATTCCTGGCCGCAAAACTTTTCCGGAAAAAAGAAAATCTTCGGAATGGCGAAACGGTGGTTGCCGCAGCCCTCTTCTCACTTCTTATGCCCGCAAAATGTCCCGCCGAAGTCGTGATCCTCGGTATTTTTATGGTGGTTTTTGTCACTCGAGAGCTTTTCGGGGGCACGGGCTCCTACCTTTTGCACCCGCTTCTGTTGGCGCGTGTTTTTTTACAGCTTTGTTTCCCAAAGGTCATGTCCGAGCCGGTGCTTTTGGCGGGCGATGGTGATGTTTGGACGCTTGCGGCGCTCGGCATCGGCGGGATCCTTTTTCTTAGACAAAAACAAGGCTATTGGGAAACACCGGTCCTTTTCATGTCGGTCTGCTTTGCCTGCGAAGCTTTGTTCGGAGGACGGGAGATGCCGCTCGCTTTTTTTAGCGGCGTTCTTTTGACGTCTTTTTTTCTTTTGGCCGACCCAGTGACCCTGCCTTTGACGCGAAAAGGCACGGCTCTTTTCGTTCTGGGCGCGGCGCTTTTAAGCTCGCGCCTCGACCCGGATGGATTTTCGATCCGTTCGGCGGGGTATGCGGTCCTTTGGATGAACCTTTTGACGCCTTGGCTGGATGTCTGGCTCCGGCCGGTCCCTTATAGTCCCAATGCCTATCAATGGAAGAGAAGCGGAAATTGGGGCAACCCTGACTACCCTCTATCAGCAGAAAATAAAAGCCAGGATAGAACAAAGAACGCTTTAAAGGCGACCTATCCCATATGACCATTAAAAAAACGGCTATCACGGCGGCAAAATACCTGTTCCTTGCGGTTTTTCTGTGCCTGCTTGCCGCGATCCTTTATATGGCGCAACTTCTGAGGTGATGAAGATCATGAGGCCTTGGAGTCGATGAAATTACCCGAAAGTCTTTTTTCAAGAATGTTCTTGGCCTATCTTCCATTCATGGTTTACCCGTATGGTTTTTTTAAAACCGGCGTTGCGGCGCTATGGATCGTGGCGTTCTTCTGGGTTACGGTCGCCTTTTTCTGGTTCACGCGCCGTCTTTTTCCCGACCGTTCCCTGAAACACGCTTTTTTCCTCTGGCTTATCGTGTGGGCCCAAGCCCTATGGATGCTTACGAAACTACCTCCCTACTGGATCGTGAGCGTTTTCTTTCTGACCCCCGCTTCTTTTCTCGAGGACACGGCGAAACCCGGACACGTTCGCGTATTTTCCAAGCAGGTGCCACGGTATTTTTTCGAGCGAGCACTGACCGGAATTGGATTTGCAGGTTTTGTGATGATGCTGACGCTCATCCGGGAGATCGGGGAGAAGCGTCTTGGGGTACGAGCATTCGACCAGCCGGCCGGCATGCTCCTGGTGGTCGCGGCCATTGCCTTTTTGTGGAAAAACCAACCGTACGGCAAGCGAGGCTGAAATGTATTTTTTGATCATTTCTTTTGGTTTTTTGCTGGCGATGCGCGGCGCGAAACCTGCGCCTTTGCAAAGACCTGTCGAAGGACTCAAGCGTATTGGGCGCGAAGCCGTGGATTTTTTTCTTATGGCGAGCTTGATCCTTACGCTTTGGGCGTTCGCCGCAGCCTTTGAGAAAATCCAGGCAGGCGTTCAGGGATACGAGGTCCTGGGCTTTGGGATAGCCGCCTACCTGCTTTCACGCTATCAGAAAAAAACGGATGTCTTTTTTCTTTCCGTGATCGCTTGTGTTTTTATGATCAGCTCCAGGCAGCATGATCTTTCGCGGGGGATCTTGCTGGCCGGGGTCGTGAGCGGGGGGATCGCGCTTTTCCAGGCTTGTTTTCTGGGCTTAAGATACAAACTTCTTTTTTCGCGCGCGCCGGTTTCTGTGAGGGGGTGGCCGAGCCTATGCCTTCTAGCCGGATTTATCTCACTTGTTTTGTGGAGTCTCGGGGGCTTGGTTTTCTAATACCGTTCTCCATTTAAATTTAAAGGGTTAGCGGTATAGTACTGCGGACCCATAAAATCAAACGGAGCACATTACTAAGGTTTAAGCCCGGAAAGCCGAAGATAACGGGAAGGAACACTTCGTTACAACGAATTAATTTTCACCCCGCTAGAGATCAGTGAGACAATGTTCAGACGGTGCGGGGCCGGACAAAAGAATTCTTGATATGGATTTTTAAACACGGAAAGCGCGGGAGCGCCTCAAAAAGCGCTTCCTGTATCTAGAGAGGTAAAGGAGTCTCCTTATGACCATTGAAGATATTCTGTTAGGAGCGGTCGAAAAAGAAGCCTCGGATATTCACCTGACCGTAGGTCGACCTGTGACCTATCGCATGGTCGGGTCCCTGGTCTCGGTCGGTGAGAAGTCGCTGACCCACCAGGACACCGAGGCCCTTGCCAAGGAGATCACGACCGAGGTCCAGCGCAAAAAGATCGAAGAAGTCGGGGGAATTGATTTCGGGTTTTCGTTCAAGGACAAGGCGCGTTTTCGTGTCTCCTGTTTCAAACAGCAAGGCCATTATTCGCTAGTGTTGCGCCTTCTTCCTTCAAGGTTTTACAGCTTTCAGGACATCGGACTGCCGTCGCAACTGATCGAGACGTTGAGCCTTCCGCGCGGCCTGGTGCTTGTGACGGGACCCACCGGGTGCGGCAAAACGACCACGCTTGCGACCATGCTCAATTACATCAACGAAAATTTTCCGAAACACATTATCACCGCAGAAGATCCGATCGAGTTTGTGCATCATCACAAAAATTGTGTGGTCACCCAACGCGAGGTCGGGGATGACGTTCCGAGTTTTTCCGAAGCGATCGTGAAATCCTTGCGCCAGGACCCGGACGTGATCTTGATCGGAGAGATGCGCGACCTGGCAACCATGGAAACCGCCATCCGCGCCGCCGAAACGGGCCATTTAGTTTTTTCCACGCTCCATACAACGGGGGCCGCGCGAACAGTGGACCGCATCATTGACGTCTTCCCGGCCTACCAACAGCCGTTGGTCCGCGTTCAGCTTGCCGCCACGATCGTTGCCGTGATCTCACAGGTGCTTGTGCCGCGCCTGGATGGGAAGGGCCGCGTGGCCGCATTCGAGGTGATGTTTGCAACGCCGGCTATTCGCAACCTCATTCGCGAAGGTAAGACCTACCAGATACTTTCTGAACTCCAGACCGGGTCGCGCTATGGCATGATCATGCTGGACGACTACCTTAAACAACTTTACACCCAGGGGATCATTGGCTACGAAGCCGCACTCGAAGTCGCTGTGGACTCCCGTGAGCTTGGCCTCCAGCTTTCCAAGGTCCAGCCCACAAGCAAGGGAAGGGACAGAGCAAGATAAATAAAACTTGACCCCATGGGAAGGCTTGGGTATCCTATGCCCGCCTTCGCAGGAAAGGCGGGCCCGATGGAAATATGGAAGCTAGGGCCGGATAAAAATTCCACGCAAAAGAGACCCAAGTCAAAGTTAATCCCAGCGTTCTAATCGCCACTTTCAGCTCTTTCCGCGTATTTTTCAAGAAAATCGAACTCAGGATTGAAGACCCAGTCCCAATACCAGTCAATCGGAGCGAAGCGAAGATTGGGGCTGTCCTGACTACCATTTTAGAAAAGAAAATAAAAGTCAGGGCTGTCCCGATTGAACCTCAAAATGACAAAACAGGCCCCGGAGAAAAATGCTCAAGGCCGCTCCACGTCTAAGGGCGAGCCTCGCCTTACCAAACAAGCGAGCCTTGCCGATCCTCAGGCAGGGGGAAAACTGTTCCTTGTGGACGGCAACTCCTTCTGTTACCGGGCCTTTTACGCGATACCGAACCTGACGAATTCCAAGGGAGAGCCGACCAACGCCATCTATGGGTTCGTGACCATGATGCGCAGGCTTATGGAAGAGCAGAAGCCGGACCATGTTGCCATGTGCTTTGACCGGAAAGAACCGACATTCCGTCATGAACAATACAAGGAATACAAGGCGCACCGTAAACCCATGCCTGAAGAGCTCGTGAAGCAGATCGAGCCTATCAAAGAGTTCTGCCGGATCTCAAAAATGGCGATCTTTGAAAAGGCGGGTTACGAAGCGGATGATGTGATCGGGACCCTGGCGAAGCAGGGGGAAAAAGAAGGCTATCAAGTTTTCATCGTCACGGGGGACAAAGACGCTTTTCAACTGGTCAATGACCGGACCAAGATCCTTCAGCCCCACAAAGGGAACTTGGTCTATGATGCCGAGAAGGTCCGGGAACGTTTTAGCGGGCTTGGGCCGGATAAGGTCGTGGACATTCTTGCGCTCATGGGAGATGCCTCGGACAATATTCCGGGCGTACCGGGGATCGGCGAAAAAACCGCCATGAAGCTCATCCTGGAATTTGGTTCCGTGAACGGCCTTCTCGAACGGCTGGAAGAAGTTCCTTCGGAAAAACAAAAACAGAAGATCAAAGAGAGTATGGAAGACCTGAAATTATCTCAAACGCTCGCGACGATCGATACAGACGTGCCCCTTGAGATCGATTGGGGCAACTTGCGCGTGGTCGAGCCTGACAACGCAGCTCTTATGGAATTCTTTAAGCGGTATGAATTCCGGGGACTTCTGAAAAGCGTTGCTGGGCAAGGGGAAAAAGAGTCCAGGGAGAGGAACTACAAAGCGATCCAGACCGCTCAAGAGCTTAAGGCCTTTACGGAAGCACTTAAAAAAGCGAAAGCCTTCAGCTTTGACACCGAAACAACCTCGACAGATCCCATGAAGGCCGCCTTGGTCGGTCTGAGCTTCTGTTGGGAACCCCTTACGGCTTATTACATCCCCGTGTCCTCCGAGGCGCAAGGAGGCCCAGGCTTGCCTCTTAAGGAGGTTTTGGAAACAGTAAAACCGGCACTGGAGGACGGGGAGGTCAGCAAATACGGGCAGAACATCAAATACGATGAGATCGTGATGGCACGTCACGGCGTTCGTCTTCGCGGCATTGCGTTCGATACCATGATCGCAAGCTATTTGATCAACCCCGTTAAACGGAACCATAACCTCGACGACATCTCGCTGGAATATTTAAACGTGCAAAAGATCACGACCGAGAGCCTTATCGGGACTGGTAAAAAAAGCATCACCATGGACGCCGTTCCGCTCGAACAGATCGCGGCCTATGCTTGCGAAGACGCCGACTGCGTAATGCGGCTTGTGCCGATCTTGAAAGCCAAGCTGAAAGAGCTCGGGCTTACGGAGCTTTATGAAAAAGTCGAAATGCCTTTATCAGATGTTTTAGCGCAGATCGAGATGAACGGCGTGGCGCTGGACCTGAAATTCCTCAAAGAGCTTTCAGAAAAAGCCACCAAGGAAATCGGCGCCCTCGTGAAAGAAATTCACGCAGACGCCGGGACGGAATTCAATCTGGATTCGCCGAAACAACTCGCGGACGTACTATTCGTTCAGAAAAAACTGCCGGCCCTGAAAAAGATCAAAACCGGGTACTCGACCGACGCGAGCGTGCTTGAAAAACTGGCGCTTTCACATGAGCTGCCGCGGAAGATCCTGGAATACCGGGAACGCGCGAAGCTGAAGTCCACTTACTTGGACGCGTTGCCGGCGATGGTGAATACAGAAACGCATTGCGTGCACACTTCGTTCAATCAGACGACCACGGACACGGGGCGGCTTTCCAGCTCCGAGCCGAACCTTCAGAACATCCCGATCAAGACCGAAATGGGGCGGCTCGTCCGGAAGGCCTTTGTGGCGCGCCCGCGGGAAAAAGGAAAGGGAAAGATCCTTTCCGCGGACTACTCCCAGATCGAGCTAAGGGTGCTCGCGCATTTTTCCGGAGATCCGAACCTGACCCGGGCGTTCGCAGAGGACCGGGACATTCACACGTTCACGGCTACACTTCTTTATGGCGTTAAGGAAAAAGATGTAACCCGGGAGATGCGGAACGCCGCGAAGACCATCAATTTCAGCATCGTGTACGGCAAGACAAGCTACGGACTCTCGCAGGACCTGAACATGCCGATCCCTGAAGCGGACCAGTTCATTAAGAATTATTTCACACGCTATGCCCAGGTGAAAGAATTCCTGGACGCACAAAAAGAAAAAGCCAAAAAAGACGGATTTCTGACCACCCTCCTCGGGCGGCGCTCTTATTTTCCGAACATTAACGCCTCCAACATGCAATTGCGTCAATATGCCGAGCGGTCGGCCATCAACGCGCCGATCCAGGGGTCGGCGGCAGACTTGATCAAGATCGCAATGATCGCGATCCAGCGGCGGCTTGAAAAAGAACACAGCGAAGCCCTTATGATCATGCAGGTACATGACGAGCTGGTGTTCGACGCGCCCTCAGACGAGATCGACGCGCTGACAGCGCTTGTAAAAGAAGAGATGGAGGGGGCTTACAAGCTCAACGTACCGCTTAAAGCAGATATCACGATAGGGGAAACATGGTACAAAAATTGATCGTGGGACTGACCGGCGGCTTCGGTGTGGGGAAAAGCTCGGTCGCGCAGCGCTTTAAGAATATGGGCGCCGAGGTGATCGACGCCGACGAGATCGCGCACGATGCCATGAAAAAAGGCAGCCCGGTCTTTGACCCCATTATCGAGCTTTTTGAAGAGGCCCTTCATCCCGGGGGCAAAAAAATGGACCGGGAAAAAGTCGCGGAGATCGTTTTTGTCGACCCCCGAAAACGAAAGGAGCTCGAGGCGGTCATTCATCCGTATGTCTATAAAAAGATCAAGGAACGGATCGAAGCGTCCGACCGGCAAGTGATCCTCGTGGAAGTGCCGCTTCTTTTTGAAGCCGGCTTCGAAACTCTCTGCGACAAAGTCGTGGCCGTGATATGCAATTCAAGCGTCAAAATGAAACGCCTTAAACGCAAGAAGTTCACGGAGCAGGAAGTGCGGGCGCGCGAACGGGCCCAGATGGCCGAAGCCCTGAAAGCTCAAAAAGCGAATTTTATCATCGATAATTCGAAGTCTATTTATCAAACACAAAGGGAGATCGAACGGCTCTGGTACAAGTTCGTCTCTCTTTCCAAAGGAGCCAACAAAAAATGACAAGAGAAACAAGAGACGTAAGAGAACCCAGGGAAAGAGCGCACACGCATCACCGCCGGTCCGAGGACGGGACCGTGAAGCCGCGTCCGCCGCGCATGATGCAGGAAGATGCCGCGGCGAACGGCGAGGCGCTTGAAAGGGCGCTGCAGCAGCAGAAATCCGGTGAGAAGCCGCTCGATGTGGTCAGCCTGAAAAAAATGAAGATCAGCGAACTTCAGAAGATGGCGCACAAATTCAACGTCGAAAACGTTGCCGGTCTCAAACGCCAGGACCTGATCTTCAGGATCCTTCAAGGCCAGGCCCAGCAATCCGGGCTTATGTTCGGGGAAGGCGTGCTGGAGATCCTGGAGGATGGGTTCGGCTTTTTGCGTTCTCCCAATTATAATTACCTCCCCTCTCCCGACGATATCTATGTCAGCCCCAGCCAGATCCGCCGGTTCAATTTAAGGACCGGGGACGTGGTGGGCGGGCTCATCCGCCCGCCGAAAGAGGGGGAACGGTATTTCGCCCTGCTCAAGGTCGAGCTTATCAATTTTGAGGAGCCGGATAGCGCGAAAGACAAGATCGCGTTCGACAACCTCACGCCGCTTTATCCGGACCAGCGGATCCAGCTTGAAACCACGCAGGAAGAAGTCTCAATGCGCGTGATGGACCTCCTGACGCCGATCGGTTTTGGACAGCGCGGGATGATCGTTGCGCAACCCTACAGCGGCAAAACGATCCTGCTCCAGAAACTTGCCAACAGCATCACAACGAATCATCCGGATGCGTATCTGATCGTGCTTTTGATCGACGAACGCCCCGAAGAGGTAACGGATATGCAGCGTTCGGTAAAAGGCGAGGTCATTG
>CAZPCF010000010.1:16341-19974 GCA_964585045.1 uncultured bacterium | reverse complement strand
GTTGTAGGGGTTTTCATTGACTTTATCCCGAAGCGGCTTTGCGATCATGGCGACCCCTTCCGCTTCTTCGTCAGAATCGTTCACGCCGGCGATCAGCGTATATTCGAACGTAATGTCCCGCTTCAGGTCCTGATTGATCCGCCTCAGGGCGCTCATGAGCTCTTTGAGGGGGTAACGCCGGTTGATCGGAACGAGGGCGCTGCGAACCTCATCGATCGAGGAATGGAGCGATACGGAAAGCCGGACGCGCCCGTCCACAGCCTTTACGAACTCCAGGATCTTCGGAGTGATCCCGGAGGTCGAGACCGTCACTCTTCGCGCCCCGAAAGCGAACCCCCAGGGTTCGATCAGGATACGAACGGCTTTGAGCGTGGCGTCAAAATTATCGAGCGGTTCGCCCATCCCCATAAAGACAACGTTCGTGATCTTTTTTCCCGTCATGCGGCTGATGCGCGCGACCTGCTCGACGATCTCGCCGGCTGTGAGATCGCGGGTGAATTTTCCCTGCCCGCTCGCGCAGAACGCGCACCGGACCTTGCACCCCAGCTGCGTCGAAACGCACACGGTCTCCCGCCCGGAAATTCCGGGCGAGGCTCGCTTTTCAACAATTTTTTCCGGATCTGAGGCGGCCCGCCCCTGAGCAGCTGTCTCCTCGCCGTCTTGGGAGTTGGAGGCGTCCTTTTGCGAGATCAGAACGCTCTCAAGAAAATGTCCGTCCGCGGTTTTGAACAGGAATTTGGTCGAGCCTCCGGCCGCGGCCTTTTTTTCCTCAACGGGTTCAAGCGCGGTGAGACGGACCTCCCCGGAAAATTTTTGGAGCGCGTCTTTCGGCAGGTTCTTGATCTCGTCCCAGGCCAGGACATTTTTTTGGTAGATCCAATCCAGGAGCTGGACCGCGCGGTATTTGGGAAGGCCTTGGGAGATGACCCGTGTTTCTATTTCGCCGGGGGTGGCGCCGTAGAGGGTTTCCATTTTAACCCGGCTCAACGCGCGACGCTCAACGCACAACGAAAGAAACGGCGGTGGTTTCTGGCAGTCATGCGCTGCGCGTTGCCCGTTGCCCGTTGCGCGTTATTAGATCCACTTCTTGAACTTCATCCAGATGAGCGTGGTAAAAGAGGAAAGCACGCAAAGGGCGATGGCGAACGGGTAGCCCAGCCCCCATTCCAGTTCCGGAAAATGCTTGAAATTCATCCCGTAAATGCTCGCGATGACGACGGGCGGCATGGTGACGGTCGCCAAAACGGTCAAATGCTTCAGGACTTCGTTGAGGCGGAAGGAAGAATACGAAAAGTAGACCTGCAGGATGTTGTTCAGGTTCTCATGATAGGCTTCGGCCATACTATGGATCCGGAAAAGATGGTCGTAGACGTCCCGGAAATACATAAGATTTTTCGGTTTGATAAAGCGGTTCGGGGTCCTCGTAAGTGAATAGACCGTGTCGCGCTGCGGGCCGATGATCCGCCGGAGGTTGAAGATGTCCTGTTTGGCCTGAAGAAGCTCTTGCAGAAAATTTTTCGAAGCGTGATTGAACATCTCCTTCTCAAGGACGTCGATCTTCACATCGTAATCGTTCAGGACCGGCAGATAATTGTCCACAAGGCGGTCCAGGATCGCGTGGGCGAGAATATCGGGACCGCCGGACATGACGGTCGCTGTTTTTTTGACGGCAATGTCCCGGGCCTGCTTCACGCAGTCCATGGGGTTCCGGTGGACGGTCACTACATAGTTCTCACCGATGAAAATATCGAGCTCGCTTGTCCCAAGCTCTTCATGTTTTCCTTTATGTTTCATGGTAATGGCGTGAACGACCATAAAAAGGTATTCTTCATAGTCGTCGACTTTGGGATGGGACTGGTCCGTGATGCAGTCTTCCACCGCCAACGGATGGAAATTGAAGATCTCGACCAGCGTCTCTTCCTCGAATTCGTTCGGCGCTTCGAGATCGACCCAGAGAAGGCCGCCTTTTTCACTTAGCGCGGAAAAGAGCCGTGCCCTGGAAAGATTTGTTTCGGTTTCCACGCCTTTTTTATAAAAAAAACTTGTGATCATCGTGATCTCCGCTGGGTTCTGACAGCGGTTATCTTACCAATCCTCCGGGGGCTTGGCGATATAAAAATAGCACAACGCACAACGGGCAATGCGCAACGAGAAGCAAAAGATCTTTTCGCTTATCGTTGAGCGTTGCGCGTTGAGCAAAAAGATGAGATTCTTATTCTGTGAACGCCAGGATTATTTTATAATGGAACATCTTAGACCGAGAGGAAAATGCGATGCCCAAGAAGGTCCTGATCATCGATGACGAGCCTGAGATCTGCAAGATGGTAACAGAATCTCTCTTTGATGCGGGATATTCCGCTTCCTATGCCCTGAACGGTCCTGACGGCCTCGCCATGATCAAAAGGGACCTTCCCTCGCTGGTCCTCCTGGATGTCGGCATGCCCGGCATGGACGGGATCGAGGTCATGCGTCTCATCCGCGAACAATACCCCGCCCTGCTCGTGGTCGTTCTCACCGGAAACCGGGACACGGAGACCGTCAAAAAAATGATAGGGCTGGGGGCTTCGGAGTATCTGACCAAGCCGATCAATCTGGAGACCTTGCTGGATCAGTTCGTGCGGGACATGATCGGCCCGCCCCGTTAGAGGTTCAAATCTCTCGAAAAATAACGTCGCTCTCTCAGGCCATCTGCTCACAAAATAAAAAACGGTTGTTGGGTTAGACCTCTAACGGGGGAACCCCTGACGAGACGAGAGACCAGAGACAACAGACTAAAAGCAAAAACTTTGGGAACCGGACTTACGGCTCAAGTCTGTGGTCTGTCGTCTCTAGTCTGTTATTTTTTACTTCTTCTTACGCGAAGCGACGTAGGCGCGAATGGCCTGCAGGTCCTTTTTCTTCAGCTTGAGGAATTCAACGCCTGACCGGTAGAGTTCCTTTTCGAGGAACCCGGTGTGTTTGACTTTGCCCTCCACGGTCACAAACTGGCTTTCATCGCCGGGCATCACAAAACTCATTCTAACAGAAGCCTCCGGGGGGATCCCCTCTGTAAAGGTCACAAGCAGCGCTCCGCCTTCAGAAATATCGGAGATCCGGGTCTGGACCCCGACCTCCATGTCGCGAAGAGGACAAAAATACCTTGTGATCGCGTAAATGCTCACGCGAACGAATTTCCTGCGGTCTTTGGGCTCGTTATGTTCTTTTGTCATCGAAATTCCTCGGGGTTCTCTCTTGGAATTGTTTCGGCCGTTTAGTCCCGGGTCTTTACAAAAATACTCGCCCCTTCGTCGATCAGGCCCGGCAAACCGCGTCAGGGCGGTCATTAATCGTTGAAGTCGGGCGCTTGCGCGGGATAAGGGAAATGCTTGTCCGGCGGCGGCGCCGGCAGTTTTTTACGCCCTATGAGATTTTGCAGGGCGCTTGCGAAAATAATGAACGAACAGACGGCCATGATCGCGATGAGCGTGATATTGAACCCGATCATGAGCGGGGTGGCGCTTTTGGGCCAATAGTGGTTAGCGATCATCTGCCAGGCGGCGGTCAGGGTGGTGATCGTGACAAAAGCGAAAGGGAGGGCCGTGGTCCACGCATAGCGTTTTTTCCCGCTATGGACGAGTACAACGGTCGCGACCG
>CAZPCF010000010.1:0-16331 GCA_964585045.1 uncultured bacterium | reverse complement strand
GCCAGGGCGATCGATGCCAGAAGCTGATTCGCGATCCCGAACATAGGCCATATGGTGTTAATGCTCGCGTTCCAGATCAGGAACCCCCAGGCAAGGACCACGAGAAAGCTTGTCAGGAGATTTCCCGGCAGCCAGTCGGTTTTCCGGAAGGGGGCGTGAACCTTTCCGAAAAGCTCCTGCAGGATGAAGCGCGCGATCCGCGTTCCGGCGTCGACGGTGGTCAGAATGAACAAGGCCTCGAACATGATGATGAAATGGTACAGGTATTTCATCAGCCCCTTCAGGAAGGGCATGGCCGAAAAGATGTTTGCCACGCCCACCGCGAGGGAAACAGCGCCGCCGGTCCTTCCGATCAGGGTTTGCTCGCCAATGGTCCGGGTCAATTCTCCGAGCGCTACGGGCTGCATGCCCAAGGTCGAAAAAACGTCCGGAGAAACATTGATGGCGTAGTAGTCGCCGGGGTGAAGATTGCAGGCCGCGATAAGACAGACGATGCTGACCACGGATTCCGCGAGCATGGCCCCGTAACCGATGGGCCGGGCGTGAAGTTCATTGGAAAGCATTTTGGGCGTTGTGCCTGAAGAGACCAGGGCATGAAATCCCGAGATCGCGCCGCACATGATCGTGATGCAGCAGAAGGGCCAGGCGCTTCCGGGAACGATCGGCCCGCCGCCGTTCACAAAATTGGTAAAGGCCGGGAATTCGATCCTCGGGTTGACGAACAGGATGCCGCAGGCAAGAACAAGGATCGTCCCGATCTTCATGTAGGAGCTCAAATAATCCCGCGGGGCGAGCAAAAGCCAGACGGGAAGGACCGAAGCCGCGAACCCGTAGAGGGCCATCGCCACAATGATGCCCTTACGGTCCAAAAGGAAAAAATCATGAAGCGCGGGGATCTCCGGCACCCATTTTCCGCAGACCACCGCGGCGACAAGGGCGGTGACCCCGAGGACCGTTGCGGTCTTTACGGCCTGATGCGAACCTTTTTTCCACGCGAAAATATAAAGACCCATAAGGATCGCGATGGGGATCGAAGTTGCGATCGTAAAAGTCCCCCAGGTGCTTTCCGCGAGGGCGTTGACGATGACAAATCCGAGGCCCGCCAGCGCTATGATGATAATGAAAAGGATCGCGACCGCACAGGCGATCCCGGCCGTTTTCCCGAGTTCGTTCTGCGTTATTTCGGCAAGTGATCTTCCGCCTCGCCGCGTCGAGATCGCAAGGATCACGAAATCATGGACCGCGCCGCCGAGGACAGTCCCGATCACCATCCAAAGCAGGCCCGGCATGAAGCCGAACTGGGCCGCGAGAACCGGCCCGACGAGCGGCCCGGCGCCCGCAATAGCCGCAAAGTGGTGGCCGAAAAGCACCCATTTGGACATAGGGTAGTAATTGTGGCCGTCGCGGAGGCGATGGGCGGGCGTAACGCGCTTGCTGTCAAGGGCCAGGACCTTGCTTGCCAGGAACGCGCTGTGGTAACGATAGGCAAGCGCGAAAATACAAAGGACGAGGATAAGGATCGGAAGTGCTGTCATCGGACCAAAAAACCGTTCGCGTAGGTCATCGGATCTCTTGGAACAAATTTTGAATTTGAAAGCGTTGGGTTATCAACATCCTCATTATTCCAGCAAAAGGCTTTGCAGGCACCGCTTCCCCCTGATCCTCCCCGACGCCTGCGGCGTCTGCCGTACGCGGTCTTCCCCGGACCTCGACGTCAACGTCGTTGTCCATAAGAACATCAGACACGCCTGCAACCAATTCGTTCTACCGGTGCGAATTGGCATCAACTCCGGAGGGAGTAGGATTCGAACCTACGAGGCCCTTGCGAGCCTAACGGTTTTCAAGACCGCCGCATTCGACCGCTCTGCCATCCCTCCTCAATGAGCGCAGAAGTTACGTTCCTGATAAGGAACGGCAACTTCCCCGCGCGAATTGATCCCGTGAGCCTGCGGCCCAGCGGGCGAAACGGGATTTCTTTTACCTCTTCTCTTTTCTCAAATTTTTGAAAAATTCCGATAGCAAGAACTTTGCGTCGTCGGCCATCACGCCGCCTGTCACTTTCACGCGATGGTTGAGCCGGTCGTCTTCCGTGATCCTGAAAAGGCTGTGGCACGCTCCGGCTTTCGCGTCACGAGCGCCATACACGAGATGAGTGCATTTGGTCATCACGAGGGCCCCGGCGCACATCGGGCACGGCTCCAGCGTCACGTAAAGCGTCGCGCCCTCAAGCGACCCGCGGTGCTCTCGCACGGTAGTCCGCCCCTGTGGGGTTACCTTGTCTAAAGGCTTCGCCTCCGGCATCTGGCTCAAGGTCTCGGAGGCCTGCGTCAGCGCGATCATCTCCGCGTGCGCTGTCGGGTCCCTGAGCATTTCCATTTGATTGTACGCCCGCGCGACGATCTTCTGCTTCCAAACCACCACCGCGCCCACCGGCACTTCTCCTTTTTCAAGCGCGATCACGGCCTGCTTGATCGCCTCCTTCATGAAATGCTCGTGGTGTGGTTTTTCCATAGGCAGGGCTTAGGATAAAAGTTTCCGGGAAGCGGTCATCGTTCCCTCACGGCTTTAAGTTGCCTTTTTCGTCGTACTCCTTGAACGTTCCCGCGACAGGCTCCCCGTCCTTGTAAACCACTTCGGTTTCTATTCGCCCGCTTTCGTAATAGGTTTTAATCAGCCCCTCAGGCTCTCCGTCCTTGGAAAACCCCTCCAGTTTTAATTTGCCGTTCGCGTAATACTCCTTGGTCGGCCCATTGAACCTTCCGTTCTTGTAACCTACCTCGCTCTTTAACTTCCCGTTCTCGTAATATTCCCTGACGGGTTCCTCCCCGTATCCGAGAGGACCGAACATGACCGTCGAAATTACGGCCGCCCCGAGCAGCCCCCGAACGAATGTGCCTGTTTTAATATGCATCCCGCAACCCTTTCTTTTTTCTAAAAAGTTCCTTTGCAAACTTGCCGGCCGTCTTCGCCTGCCCTGCAATTCTTGCCGCATTCGCACTCCTCGCCGCTTTCTACCGTATCCCCCATTTTCGCCTTACACCAGTTACTGGCCTCCGTGCGATCATAAAAGGTGGGGCTGGAGGTCGATACACCGTAAAAGTAAACGCAGTTGTATCTATCCGGGCCTTTATCCGGATCATTATCGCAGCCCGCCATGAGCGTTACGGCCGCAAGGATCAAAATGATGCGCTTTGCCATCCCCATAATCCCTCCCATTTTCTCCGGCTGCCACGCGAACTGTTCTTACTTCGAGGCGGGCCTGTCTTTTTTCCTTTTCCCTAACGCATAACCTAAAAGACAGCATAAAAGAACGATGCAAATAACGGTCAAGCCTTGACAGAACGGGCAAATTTGCGTTCCGTTACATTGGCAGAATTTCAGCCATTCCGAAAAATACATTCCCGCCTTCCTCCCTCCCCGCAGCCTCCGCCTATTTTACCCCGTCGCCGTTCTTATTCAATGAAGCTCCCACTAAAGTCGTGATCAGCCCTGCAAAAAATGTTCCTCCCCCCCAGCTCGTCCCGCCGAAAGCGCATGCCGGTATGGCTATGATCATCACCATGATCCCGACAAGCTGCAACGCAACGATCCTTTGCATGGCCTTGGCTTTGGCCTTATGGACATCCGCTGTTTCCCGGGGAGGTCCCGTTTCATCGCTGGTCCTTTTATTGACTACAAGAGCGATGGGCTTTCCCGTCTTCAGATCGAACCGGCAAAAGCGGCAAACAACGGCCTCTTCCTGGATCTCTTCGGCGCAAAACGGACACCTTTTCATCTCCGCGGCCCCCCTTTCTGCTCCCGCGCTTCCTCCCCCGGCTCCACGAACAGCTCCTGGTGCTTCGCATCCGGCGAACCGGCCGCAACGACCGGGGATATTATACTACTTTTTTTCCTCGTTTTTACGGTTCTTCTCTCGGCAGCTTCGCGGTAGTCCCTGCAGAGCGTTTTGCGGCTCCTTACATTTCTTTGCATGTTCTTGCCATTTTTCTCATTGGAGGCGCCTTATAAAAAATCAGATTTACAAACGTTTACTCGCCCTTACGGGGATTTGGACAGGAAGTTTTAGCGCGTTCTTAGCGTGGAATTGCCCGGTGTTGCCTGGGCTTTGGGGCAGGATCGGGGGTCTTTTCGCCGGGCGTCATTCCAGAAAGCCGAGCATTCGGCTTATTCCCAACCCCCGCCTCTTCGGGCAATTAATTCATGTGGTTTTTAGTACGCTTAAAAATGGTCCTCTTTATTTTTTTATAATTTCATACTTGGCGGCGCGAGCATCCTCATGGAACATTTTGACCGTGTCTAAAGACAGATCTGCCAAATCCTTTCCTGTTAGCGCAAGTTTTTTCAGAATATCGCTTGTCACCGTGATGATGTGGCACCCGCAGGATTCGGCCTGAAAAATATTCAACAGCTCGCGGGAGCTGGCCCACAGCAATTCCGCATTCGGATTCGACTCAAGGACCCGGACGGCTTCCTTCATAGAAGGAACAGGGTCCCTGCCGGTATCGGCGATCCGCCCCGCAAACACAGAAACGATAGTTTTTGATCCAGGAGAAACAGCTTCAGCGACCGCTTTTACCTGTTCTATCGTCAGGATCGCCGTCACATTAAGGAAAAGGCCTTCGCCGGAGAGTTTTCTGATAAGCGGTATGGACAATTCTCCCCGGGTGTTTGTGATGGGGATCTTCACATTCACATTTTTTCCCCAGCTCGCGATTTTTTTCGCTTCCTTTTCCATGGCGTCAAATTCGTCCGCAAACACTTCGAAAGAGATCGGAAGGTCCCGGATCTCATCTAAAACGGCTTTGGCAAAAGCCTCATAGTCGGTCACATTGGCTTTTCTCATCAGCGTCGGGTTGGTTGTAAAACCCTGAACGACGCCTTCCTTATAGATCCTCTTCATCTCTTCGATGTCCGCGCCATCAGAAAATAATTTAATGCGAAGATCTTTTATTTTTTCAATTTGGATCTTCTTCATTTGGTGGTTTCCCATTTACCGCCGGATGCCCTGAGCTTTGGGTGTGTCACTAAAAGGTGCCAGATAACCGCTTGAAAGGCTTCCGCGAGCGGCGTAACAGCCCCTGCCTCCACGGTCGGGATAAGAACGCAGGCGTCCGCAGCCTTGGCGGTATAACCGCCATCCCGGCCGACGATCCCCCCGATACTTGCTCCAACCTGTTTGGCATACTGAAGCGCCCGGACCAGATTCGGACTGATATTTTTTTCAAGACTGCCGCCGCCGACCGAAAAGACGAGGATCATATCGCCGGCCCGCAAACGGGAAGTTTTGAGCCAGGCTTCAAAAACAGTTTCCCAGCCTTCGTCATTGACCCGCGCGGACAATTCCGAGACATTATCGGTCGGCGTATAGGCCTCTATTCCCACCAGTTTGCGAAAATCGTTAACAGCATGCGACGCGTTCGCGGCGCTGCCTCCCACGCCCAGGATGAATAGCCGGCCGCTCCCGGAGCGTGTCTTCTCTAACAGGTCTACCAGTTTTTCGATGGCGTCCTGATCCAGCTTTTCGATTACTTGGGTCGCGGCTACCAAAAAAGTCCGGGTGAAATCAGCCATATTCATGATCTCCTTCGCTTTTTTTGATTCTAAAGATCTTTCTGTTTTTTCAGATGTCCTTCGAGTTCTTTGATGCCTGATAATGAGCCGGCCTCAAAGAACCGCTCGCTCGCTTCATAACCGGCCAACCGGCCGGTCGCCAGCAAGTTTTGATAAACATCCGCCAGATCGAAAGGCTGACCGGCAGGAAAAGGCTCGAAAGTTTTTGCGCGGAAAATGCCCAATCCATAATCAATATATTCCATGAGCGATGTTCGTTGTTGTTTATGATAAGCCAGAATGCGCCCCCCGGAGTATTGCACATTGCTCCGGTCCCCTTGATCCCGGTTGTGATAGACGGTCATCAAGGCATCCTTATGGCTCGCTAGAAAAGCGGCCTCAACCGCACGATAATCACAGGGAAGATAGGAGTCGCCGTAGAGAATGAAAAAAGCCTCCCCCAAAAGCGGCAAAGCCTTACGTATCGCACCCCCCGTGCCCAGCGGGCGCTCTCCGTCAAAAGAGTAAGTGATGCCAAGCCCGAACCGGTTCCCGTCTCCGGCAAATTCGCGTATCAATTCGCCGCGATGCCAGACGCAGATCACAACTCTTTTGATCCCACCGTCACGGAGAAGACGCAGCTGATGCGCCAAGAACGGTTCCCCATGGACCTCAATCAGTGCTTTGGGTATCTTTTCGGTCAGGGGCCTCAGACGGGTCGCTAAACCACCGGCCAAAATCACTAGGGGCAGACTCATCCGAGCATGACCTTGGTACCTTCAAAATCAAAATGGAACCGAACCTCTTCCAACCCGGCCTTGGTCATTGCCCGGCGCAAACGGGCGCGTTCTTCGGCATAAAAGAGCAGAAAGCCACCGCCGCCCGCTCCGACCAGTTTACCGCCGAGAGCTCCGTTCTTTCGTCCGAGGTCGTACCATTCGTCGATCTGCGGGTTGCTCATGCCCTCCGAGCGTTTCTTTTTGCTCTCCCAATGTTCATGAAGTAACGCCCCGAACTCGGCGGGACGGCCATTTTCAAGCGCTTTACGGCTTCGTATCCCCATATCTTTTGTTCTATGCAGATTTTCGAGCATTGGGGCGTCTGCTTCACGGCTGCGTTTATTTTGATCCTTAAGAATATCGCCTGCCTTACGCGCGAAACCGGTAAAAAACAACATCAAATTATCTTCCAGCTCAAAAAGCGTATCGATCGATAGAGACAACGGAAAAACTTTGACCGAATCGTCCCTTCGAAATTCAAAGCAGGTAATTCCGCCATAGGCCGCAATATACTGGTCCTGTTTTCCGACCGGTTCATGCAACTTGTCTATTTCGATCTCACAGGCCAAGCGCGCCAGGTCGGTCGGAAGAATGATGCGCCGCCGGTGCGCATAAAGCGCCTTAAGCAGGGCCGTGGTGAAACTTCCCGAAGATCCCAGCCCTGTGCCGGCCGGGATGTCCGCCAGCGTTGTGATCTCCACTTGAGGGGTTTTAAGTTCCATCATAGCCAAAGCTTCACGGATAATGGGATGTTTCACGCTGGAGATCTCTTTGACCTGTTCTAATTCCGAATACTTAAGATAGATCCCCTGACTGAACGGCCGCATGACCGAAACGTAAACATATTTGTCAATGGCTGCCGAGATCACAAACCCTTCATGGTCTTGATAATAGGAAGGCAGATCGGTGCCGCCGCCTCCCAGCGTAATCCGCAGCGGGCTACGCGTGATGATCATAACCGGACTCCTTTCCTATTTTTTCGACGATAGCGAGCGCTGCTCTTGCGTCCGTCAGGTTGGCAGACGGTGTGCGTTTCAAACGGATGTCTTCAAGAAATTCCTCGAATTCCAAATTCCACGAGCCGTCCTCTTGGGGATACTCCCAGGTTGTCATCTCGGGCGGCCCCATCTGCGGAAGCATTTTATAAAAGAAAAGCCTCTCCACGCCATAACTTCCTCCAAGGCCTTCGATGGCGAGCTTCGCCTTTTTGCCGTAGATCTCAAATGAAAAAAGGTTTTTCCATTCGGTGCAACTGACGTGCAAAAAAGCGGTTTGCTGGGCCGCCGTGCGGAGCATCATGAACCCATTATCCTCTACGGGCATTTTCCAGAAATAAGTATGGGCAAAGCCGGAGACCTTGCTGAAGTCCCCGAGGAACCAGCGCGCCAGATCGATGAGATGCACCCCCTGATCGATCATTTCACCGCCTCCCGAAAGTTTCGGGTCCGCCCGCCACTCTTTCTCATAGCCCAAGCGTCCGCCGTGGCCATAGCGCCCGCGGATGAACATGAGCTCTCCTAATTCCCCGCCACGGACTAAGGCTCGCGCCTTTTGAAGAGCGGGGTGATAACGATGATTGAAACCTACTCGCACCTGAACGCGCCCCTTTTCAGCCACGGCTATTAATTCATCCAATTCCCGGATCGACCGTGCGGCCGGCTTCTCCACCAGCACATGCTTGCCGGCTTGAATGGCACGCATGGAAATTTTCGCCAACGCATCGTGGGTGGCCGCCGCAAGGATCACATCAACATCCGGGCGGGTAATGATCCCTTCGATGTCAGAAGAGGCGGTAACCCCGGGAAAAGATTTTGCCAGAGTTTCAGCCCGGCCCATATTCAGATCCGCGCAAGCCACCAACGTAGCCTGCCCCAACGCCTTGGCGCGCTTCTGTCCGATGACCCCGCAACCGATGATGGCAACTCGAGAAGACATTATTTT
The DNA here is from genome assembly GCA_964585045.1 of uncultured bacterium. Taxonomy (GTDB): domain Bacteria; phylum Omnitrophota; class Omnitrophia; order Omnitrophales; family Aquincolibacteriaceae; genus Aquincolibacterium. The sequence continues at coordinate 8,061 of CAZPCF010000010.1, read as the reverse complement.
TTTCCCCAGGATCGGCCCCGGTCTTCGGGCACAATGCGCCGCAAAGTATAGAGGTCCGTTCCTTGAAGGTCCTTTAAATGGCGGGGCAGATCTTTCCAGGGGTCCCAAACCGCGCTGATCAGTTTTCCGGTAATACCGTCACTCTCGGAAGAGGCCAAAAAAGCACAAAGCTCGGCCCCAACCTCCAGCGGAACGCCTCCCTTTTTCTTTTGCTCCAAGGCTTTCGCGTAAAATTCATCTCCGACCGCTTTGGGGCCGGCCGCTAAAACCTCCTCGAGCAACCGGGTGTTAAGCGCCCCGGGCGCTACCGAATTCACATCGATGCCAAAATCCTTACACTCCAGGGCAAGCGTTTCCGTCAGCCTCACCACACCGGCCTTGGATGCCGCGTAAGCGCTCAGGAACGGCATCGGCGCCGTCGCCCCCCCGCCCGAAAGATTGATTATTTTCCCGTGGCCTTTTTTTTTCATATGCGCAAGAATGTGTTTGCAAGTATAAAAAACCCCGGACAGGTTCACCTGGACGGCTTGCACCCACTCCGCCGCATCGACCTTTTCCACAGCTCCTTTGGGACCATAGATCCCGGCGTTATTAACGAGGATATCGATTCCGCCCAATTTTAAGATAGCGGCTTTGATCATTTTTTTGACATCTTTTTCTTTTGATACATCGGCGACCGCGCAGGTTATTTTCTGGCCTTTCCGAGCTACGCTCCGTAATTTTTTACAGACGCTCTCTAATTTGTATCGATCGCGAGCGCAAATAAAAATATCCGCTCCGTGACGGACAAACGCCCCCGCTATCGCTTCTCCCAATCCCTGATTGGCGCCAGTAATGACGGCCGCATACCCCTTCAATTTCACGCCCAACCCCTTTCTGCGCTTCTAGACATCAGCGGGTTTCCGTGCGATCACGCGCTGATTCGATGTGGAACAACCCAGCATCACGAGAACATAGTCCAAAATGACAAAACAAGCCAATAAAAAAACATTGCCCGCATTGAAAGACCGGACAAATCCGTCAGGATATTTCTTTGAACGGAAAAAATTGTGGAGAGAAAGAATCCATGCGGTCGGGGCGACCGTGTATTCGGCTTGAACGATAGAAAAACCGCATCTCATTAACAGGGCCTTCAAACTTTGCTGGGAAAAAAGATGCCAATGTCTTGGAAAATGATAAAGGGTCCAGAGGGATTTCTTGAACCATTGAAAATCCAGGCTTCCCAAACAAGGTGTTTCGATCATCCAATAGCCTCCGGGCTTTAAAAGGGCGTGGACTTTCCGGCAAAGCCTGACGGGGTCTTTCGAGTGTTCCAGGACCTGGAGCATGATAACAGCATCCCAAGTCCCTTCCCCCAGCATGAAATCTTCCGCTTTGCCCTCATACCCCGTCAAACCCTTCTCGCGACACTGGGCGATGGCTTCTGCTTCAAGATCGATCCCCACCAGCTCCCATTCCCGATCGCCATACTCCCGCAATACAGAAAGGAACCGGCCATTCCCGCACCCGCTGTCGAGAAGTCGCTTGGGGCCTGCCCCTAAAAGCCGCCGGATACGCCTGACTTTCTTTGCCTCCCAATGCTTCCGAAATTTCTTGACCCAACAGGACCGCGTCTCGACAAAGGCCGCATAGTGCGGCGGATAAATCTTGGAAAATTCTTCCTCTTTGGGACGCGGATTCAGATAAACATGTCCGCAGGAACCACAGCGAACCATGTGAAACAGATCTGCTGTTGTCTTAAACTCATAATCGTACCCGTCGGCAAAAGGCTCCGGCCTATCATTTCCGCATAACGCGCATGTCACCCGCAGAAGGTCGAGATCCGTCATGGGCGTGGTATCCCAGGTATGTGCCGAAACCATGCTTCTTTTGAAAAAAATGGGCTCGAATTTATTTCCGGAAATTCCCCGAGATCACAAGCCCTCCTCGAGAAAGAGAACGCTTGTCTGGCTATGAGCGTGAAGCGCCCTCTCTGGAAAACTCAAAGCAAAAAGCTCTATGCCCTGCCCCCCAACAACCAGGGGTTTTCCGTGAGATATTCCAGAGTCTTGATCACACTTTTTTGAATGTTCAGCTTGGGCTTCCAGCCCAAGGAGCGCATATTTTGAGTGTCGAGAAAAATAAACGGGCTATCGCCGATCCAGCCGCGCTCACCGCCGGCATAGGTCAGGCGCGGTGTTAGGCCCAGCTGTTCGCTGATCCAGCGGATCGAATCATTCACCCGGCAATATTCGTCCGTCCCCAGGTTGAAGATATTGACCTTGTTCTGCGCTTTTCCAACAGCCAGAAGCATGGCGTCGAGGCAATCCTGAACATAAAGATAGGATTTGCGCTGGTGACCATCGCCCAGAACGTGGAGCGCCGAGGGATCCCGGAGAAGGCTTTTGTAGAAGTCGAACACATGCCCATGGGTATAACGCTCGCCAAGGATTGAAACAAAACGGAATATCCAGCTCTGAAAACCAAACCCTTCACAGTAGGCTTCGATCAATCCTTCGCAAGCCAGTTTGGAAGCGCCATAAAATGACGTTTGAACGGGAAAAGAGGCGTTTTCAGGCGTTGGAAAAACCTCCGGCTCGCCATAAATGGACCCCGTGGAGGAAAAGGCGATCTTTTTGATACCGTTTTTTCGCATGGCCTCAAGCACATTAAAAGTGGCCACGGTATTTTGCTGAAGGTCTTTCTCAGGATGATCGATCCCAAGGCGAACATCCGCATGGGCCGCGAGATGAAACACAAAATCCGAGTTGCTCATCGATCCCGCAAGCTTGGCAAGGTCAAGCGTATCGCCGCGGACAAGCGTAAACCGGGAGGACTTTAAAGCTTCTGTGAGAAATTCTTCCCGGCCGGTGGAAAAATTATCGTACCCGGTGACGGAACAGCCAGACTGAAGCAATCGATCGACTAGGTTGCTGCCGATGAATCCGGCGCAGCCTGTAACAAAATAGCTCAAAATCATTTCCTCGTGCTGGGCTGGACAATTATAAAAAAGCGTTCACGATTTCAGGTTTCAGACCCTGCCCCGGCTCAAAGTCGAGGTGCCTTTTTAGCATTCCCCGATGGCCGGGGCTGTACTGCAAGGATTGATGCCGGAAAATATCTCGATCGGGGATAGCTTAACAAACAATAATCCGGGGTACAAGGAAAAGACCTGGAGGCTGGGATCCGATAGCATTTTGAGCATTTGGGGCCGAGGCATCGAGCGTCCCAAAAGATATCAGGAGCCCGCCTCGAGGCAGGACCGAGCCCATTCGATATAACTGCGGATGGCGTCTTCCGCCGAACGCCATTCATATCCCAACTCTCGGACGGCCTTCTGACTCGAATACCAGCCGTATTTTCCTGCAAGATGAACCACCTGGCCGTAGTCGAATGGTACCTTTTTCACCCCCACCCGTTGCAGCGCGCTGAACACGGCCCCGGCCATAAGCAAAGAAAATCGCGGGATCTTCATGAAAGGCTTGGGGCGCCCGCACAATCGACAGATGAGCTTGAAATACTCCGGCAAGGTCATCCGATCTCCTCCAAGAATATACCGCTGGCCGGCAATCCCCCGCTTCATCGCCAGAAGATGTCCCCTCGCAACATCTTCGGCATGGACGAGGGTAAGTCCCGAATCGAAAACGAACGGCAGCCCCCGGTCAAGGCATTGCCGGATAGGCAGATTACTCGGGGTAACGCGATAATCCAAAGAACCAATGACGGTCGTAGGGTTTACAACCACCACCGGCAGGCCGGTTTTTTGGCTGAAATCCAAAGCGGTTTTTTCCGCATGGAACTTCGCGATGTGATAGGGGGAAGCGGGTGTCAGTTGGCTGCAGGATTCATCCAAAATGACATGGGGATCCGAAGAATACCCGACGGTGACAATGGAGCTCGTGTAAACCACCTTCAGGATCCCGCATCGAAGGGCGCATTCCAAAACATTTTTTGTGCCCTCCTCGATGATCTTCCGGGATTCAGGCTCTAGCGCCGTGGGAGCGCCCAAGTGGAAAACCGCATCGCAATCTGCCATTGCCCTCGCGAGACTTTCCGGATCAAGCACATCCCCGCACAAGAGCTCCACCTTCAATCCGGCAAGACCCTTCAGATCGCTGGTCTTCCGTGTGAGAGCCTTCACTTCGTAATGCTCTTTCAATAAAATCCTGACGAGATGCGCTCCGATATGTCCGCTGGCCCCGATCACCAAGGTCTTCATGACTTGGGAGTACGCGCCGCATTTTGATAAGCGTTCAGCATGCTCGCCAACCCTTCTTGATAGCGGATGGCAGGCACAAATCCCATCGGAGGCGGGGTCAGAACGCCTGACAGGTCATATCCTTTAGAATATTGGCGGAGTCTGGTTTTCGTTAAAAGCCCTAACCGCCCCCGCTTGAACTGTTCCGGCAAAATCGCCAAAAGAGATGCTGCCAGCGAAAGCGGCCAGACCGGTACGTGCCTAGGGCGCTTGACGCCCAGATGATCGGCAATAAAGTAAAAAACCTGCTTCATGGTCGTTTGTTCAGGATGCGTTAGAATATAAATGTGAAAGTTTTCTTCTTGCGGGGGCCGGTCGAGCCATAGCAAAGTGAACCGGGCGATATCCTCCGAAGCAACGAGCGGCAAAAGCGCATCACCTTCTCCGAGAAGCATCATTTTCCCGCGGCACACGAGCTCCAAAGCCTGGCTCCAAACTGCCAAGTGGTCGGGACCGTATACAAACGTCGGCCGCAAAACAGCGATCTGCCCCTGAAACTGTTTCGCTTCTGTTTTCAGCTCCCGTTCAAGCTGGATCTTGGACTCAAGGTAAGCGTCCCGGGGTTTAATATAGTCTTGCAGCTGGTGGGGTGTGATCTTCCGGGTCAAGTGATCGACCACGCTGATGGTGGAAAAGAAAACTGCTTGGGAGACTTTGGCCTTTTTCGCTTCACGCAGGACTGTTAAGGCCCCTTCCACGTTCACTCGTTGAAACGCCTCTCTTCCTAAATGCAAGGCGTTGCCCAACAAGGCGGCGCAATTGACCACAGCCCCAGCGCCTTGCATCGCCCGAGAGACGGCTTGGGCATCCTCGATATAGCCTCGGACAAGATTCTCACCGGAAACCATAAGTCCGCCGGCGTCGTCTTCGGGGCGGATCAGCGCCCTTACACCCAAACCCTGCTGAGTTAAGAGCCGGCATAGGGTCCGCCCCACTCCGCCAGCAGCGCCTGTCACAAGAACGGTTTTGGGATATGCTTGATTCATTTTAGGCATCAACTTGTTGGGTGCGGGATGTTGATCCGCCGGTTTTATCTAGAACAAAATCTGATCTTCAGCACATCCATGACGTTTTGAATGTTGCCTCTCACAAGCACGAGGCGGCTGTCGCGGTCATCTTTCCACAGAATACCGACTTGCATGAGGCGATAATTGGATTTTTGGGCAAGATAAAGTATTTCCGCATCAAACATATACCCATCGATTCGTTGCCTCTTGAACAGGTCGAGGGCCACTTCGCGCCTAAAAAACTTGAATCCGCACTGCGTGTCAGGGATCCCTTTGATCCCGGTGACACGCTTCAAAAAAAACCCGAATCCCATGGAGCCGATCTGCCGGTAAAGGGGCTGTTTCCGGGTGACTTGTGACGTTTTCAGCGCCCGGGAGCCGATGACCAGGTCATAGCCCTCTTGAAAACAAGGTAAAACCTTATCGAGTTCTGTGATGGGGGATTTATTGTCAGCGTCCGTAAAACCAATAACGTCACCCTGCGCCAAAAAGACGGCTTGCCGGACGCCGTACCCTTTGCCTTTACGCTCGGGGCTTCCGATAACGCGCAAGCGGGAGTCAGCCTTGGCCAGTTCTGCGACCACTTCCCGGGTCCCATCCGTACCGTCCGCCGAGACGATGATCTCATAGCTTAACCCTCGCAGGCCCAGGTAGGCCTGCGCTTCAGCGAGCGCACGGGCAATGGCTTTCACCTCGTTGTAGGCGGGCATGATCAGGGTCAAGTGTGTCGCAGCATTCATTGGCCTTGTATTCTCCAAGCTCTTTTCACCAAGTTTATATTTTATGGAGGGCGTTTATTGTAGGGGTTTAGGCGATGATTGTAAAAAACTTATTCTCGAAGTTTTTTGTTTTTAAATGAAAACGAAAACAGGCGAACGGAGCTCGCAGAAGGTTCTGCCAAGTGTCAGCGGATGGGGGCTATTTTTTCGCTCTCGGCTTGTTTTATTTTCTTATTCTCTTCGAACAGTTTCGGTCCGAGCATTTTCATGGCTTGAGCGTCGGCATTCACTCCGTTAAAAAAATCATAGTCCATGACCGCAAGACCTGTCAAAACAGACATCAGATCCTTCTCCTTGACGGAAGGATCTTCCTTGATCCATCGATTGATGAGAACAACATAGTGTTGCGGCGATTTCAGGATGGCGCAGTTCTTTTCCAGGCGAAAATAAGTAATGCCCATGAAAACCGCTCTCTCTTTTTCGCTCCAGCTGAGGTCCTGCCAGATATGCATATTTTTTGATAGCGCTTCGATTTTTTGGGGTGAAAGCTTTACTTCGTCCGCGTCGTTAAACACAAAGGTTTTGCCGGCATGGGAGAAGAAAAGGAACAGCATGATGCAAAGCGGAAGGGCGGCAGCGATAAGAAGAAAGCGGTTTTCGCGTCGCTCCTGATCAACGGTTTCTTGCGGGTTCATTTCTCGTAAAGTTCCTTTTATGATAAAATGCGGCTATGAGAATGAGGCCTTTTTCTGACTTACCTAAGGATCCCTTTGCTCTGGCTTTTGTTGCCCTTTCGCTCTTTTTAGGCGTGCTGATGCCCGTCCTTAGCCGTTGCTATGCAATCACTTATGACGAATGGACGAATATTCATAAAGGCATTCTTACTCTGAAGTATATCCTAAGCGGTGGAGAAAATACAAGCTATACCGATTTAATGCATGGCTATCTTTACTCCTCTTTCTTTTCTACTTTAACAGGCGCTCTGTACGGCCTTTTTTCGGGCTCCCTTCCCCGCTTCGTGAATGAGTGGTTTTATCAAACCGATTCTTTTTCACATTTTTTTCAGTTTGATCACATGATGAATTCGCTTTTTGGATTTTATCTTTTCTTCTTTACGGGTCTTTGCGCCAAAGAAGTCAGGGGCTGGCGCGCCGGGTGCCTGGCGATGGTCCTCATCGCCGTTTCTCCGAGGATCTTCGCGCATTCCATGAATAACTCCCTGGACATTCCTTTCGCCGCCACTTATATGCTTAGCGCCTATGCCATGGTCCGCTTTTTCAAGCAAATACCGAAACCTTCTTTTAAAGCGCTCTTTTTTCTCGCTCTTGCCATGGGTCTGGCCATAGGCTCTCGCGTGGGCGGTGTCCTTCTCATTGGATATTTGTTTTTATTTGGTTTTCTTTTTTATGTTTACCATCGCTTCCGGAAAAAAGAGCCCTTCCCTTGGTATCCCTGGTTCCTCCGCCTTGTTCTCGTTGCTCTTTATGCCTATCTTATCGCCCTTTTCTTTTGGCCTTATGGCCAGATCGATCCTTTCCTGAATGTTTTCCGGACATTAACCAAACTTTCAGATTGGAGTTTTGACGCGGGAAAGGTCCTTTTTCGGGGACAATTTCATCTCAGCACGCATTTACCTTGGACCTATCTTCCTTTCTGGATCCTGATCTCAACGCCTCTGATCGTAATATCGGGTTGGCTGTTTTTTTGTTGCGGTTCGCTCTTTTTCCGAAAAAACGGCGGATGGAAATTCTCCGTTTTTGTCGTGTTCGTCGCGCTTTTTCCGCTCGCCGCCGTCATTTTAAAACATTCCACCGTTTTTAACGACTGGCGGCATCTTTACTTCATTTACGGCCCGCTGGTGGTCCTTTCAGCCTTGGGGTGGGACTATCTTTTCGGTTTTTTTAATTCAAAAAAAGCCCGCTGGGGCTTGGCTGCCGCATTTTTCTTGATGGCTTGCCTTCCCGTTACGTGGATGGTCCGCAATCATCCTTACCAGGCTTTTTATTTCAATGAGCTGGAAGGCGGCTTGAAAGGCGCGGCGGGACGTTATGAGATCGATTACTGGGGCAACACCTTAAGAACGGCTGCGGAATGGCTG
>CAZPCF010000009.1:0-20129 GCA_964585045.1 uncultured bacterium | reverse complement strand
GCATTCCGGCGACTTTGATTCCTTCCTGCAAGACGGGGTCGCGGAGCGCCTTCAGGGCCGCATCCCGGAGCGGAACAGCCCGGGGATCCGTCAGTTGCGAGTACTGCGCAAGTTCGTTCACAAAATCCTCATAGAAGATCTTCCGGTCGGCTGGATCTATCCGTTTCCCACCATCCTCTCCCTCGACAAAAAACGGAATGAACCATTTCAGGGTCTTCCCGATCATTTTTTCAGGGAATCCCGCGATCTCCGGAGTAAGTTCAACCTTCGCATCAACAAGAGTGATCAGATCGCGGATGTTCACGATCCGGTCGCCGAGCTTGCCTTGTTGCATCCTCCGGATAAAAGCATCGTCGTAGGCCGCGTAGCGTGCCCCCCCGATCGAACTTTCTTTTTTGAAATATTGATGGGGGTTCAAAAGCTGCTTGTAGTATTGGGCCTCCGCTGCCTCCTCGGCTTCCGCCTCCGTCCCGAAAGTCCGGGTGATGTCCTTGCCGTTCTCATCCTTGTGAGTGATCTGCCACAAGCTCGGGTCACCTTCTTTTTTAATTTCCGAAGGTTCAATGTGGCTCAGCAGTCTGACCCCCAAACGGATCTGATTATAAGCTTTGATGTCTTCTTCATTTTTTGCGATCGCGGCGGCAACACCCAAACGCTCCAATTTCTCGAACATATCATCCAGGATCGATTTGATCGCTTCATAGAAGGCGGCCTGGTCTTCGCGCGTATCATGAAGAACATAAACCCGATGGGCGACTGTATCCTGGACCCCGAACCTGGTGAGCGCGTACTGCGCCACCTCGACCGGATGACGGAAGTAGCGGTCCCCGTTCTTTCTTTTCTGGTCGGAGTGGGCTTGTTTGGCAAGTGCGAAGATCATTTCGAGTTTTTTACGTTCACTCGTTGACAATTGTCCGCGCTGGACGATAACACCGATCAAATTTTGAATGGCACGGTCAAGGTCGCCGGCCGTGGCTCCTTCCTCCGCAGCGGGGACATAACTAACAGGCAAACCTTCATTGGTGACATTCAGCATGTACCATTGGCTGCCGCTGAAGGCCAAAAAGGCATCCTTGCCCGCGGGCTTGGTTTGCGTGTCCGGGGCCGGTTTTTCCGGAGTGCCCCAATCCACTTCGATCGTCACCTCTTCATCCACCGGGAATCCAACATCGGACATTCGTAACATTTGCACTTCGCCATTTTTCATGGCCCTGATAAGGTTTTTGTACCCTTCGTATCCGATCAGGCCCTTGCTGTACTTCCCTTCCGCCACCACGGGACTGACAATATAAAAATCAGGCTTATTGCCCTTGACCTGCAAAGCAATAAATCCGCCTATGTTCGCTTCCAGAACTTTATTGAGATCGGCATAAGTCTTGTCCACATTACCAAGGTATTTAGTCACACCTTGAGGCACATCGAGGCTGTCTATCATGTAACCCAGGACAGGCTCTTTCACGAACTTGATATTCTCCGTCTTTGCAAGTGCGATTGTTGCCGCCAGATCCCTCTGGTTTATCCGTAGACCCGCGCGCGCAATTTCTTCGGCGCCGACGAAATCTCCGGTGCGAGCTTCGGAGCGCCTTACAGATTCGCCAGAAGCAACGGGGACAGATGGCGCATTTTCCGCCTCTGTTGCCACCGCGCGAACTTCAGCGCGTTTGACAGGAGCGGTCAGATTTGAAAAGGAAGCACCGATCTTCGCAAGGGTCTTTCTTCCTTCTTCCAGAAGTTCTTTCGTAGCATCCCCTTTGGCAAAGTTCATGCTTTGGATCTTGGAAATGATCTCTGAGAGCTGGTTGTTCTGGTTCATTATCTCCAAGATCTTGCTGTCGAGCCCGGTCTGCTCCTTGATCGTCGCCCAAACCTTTTTGTCCACCGGCGTCTTTTCGGCTTCCGCGGCGTCTGTGCCAAATCTGTAGGAGCCCAACCAGACATTCCCTTCATAGAGCGAAACCTCGTCTGCTCCCAGCATGCCAAGTTGTTTATTGATGTCTGCCAAAGTGATGTTTATCACTTTGGCTGTAGCATCTTTCGTAAGAAGCAAGATTTTGAGCTGAGTTACGATCATCCGGAATCTATCCGCAAAATACCAGCCGAGACTGTTCTGCAAGCCCCTCATCACTTCGGCCGCATCCGCCGAAACTCCCCCTTCTCTCACCTCGGAACGATAATTCGCCTCGAGTTCGCGGATCATCGGCTGTTGAAAGCCTGGAGTATTGTCAAAAATGCTTTTTTGCGCGGTTTCAAACCCCTCCCAATCGGGCGTTTTATTAAGAACATCTTCACCACTGAAAGTTTTTAAGACCCTTACTTTGCCTTTAGCCGCGATCTCAGGCTCGTACTGTTCCGAGCTCTTAAAAAACGTCCAGGAAGTGTGCTGGATAGATCCGACCGGAATGTCCGCCACAATAAGAGAATCTCCATCCGCAGCAAAACCATCCACGGCATAGGATGGAATATGCGTGAAATAAAAATCGGTGTTTAACGTCACCTCTTCTCCATCCTTGTAAGTTTCATTATTGACCGCCGAAATGCCGCGAACGACCCGGATCCCTGCAGCATCCGGAAACCGATTGACGAAGTCCCATTGCGATATTCTCGCGGCCCGGTCGTTGCTGTCTTCGATGCGACGGATCAAATCTGTGGCTGCCTTTTTCCCTTTAGAATTAACCGCTCTGAGCATTTTCCCAAGGAATGCAACATCCTTAGCGTCGGCAAAAAGGAATCTTGGGAATTCGAAGGTTTTGATGCTTTGAAACCCGGCGAGCCCCTTGCCATATTGTTGAAGCACATCCCTGGTTTCTTTCGATATAGACGGTCCTATTATTTCCGCCTCTTTGGCTCCGTCAAAAAACTCTTTAAGGAATTTTCTGAAATCTTTTTCCGAATAGGCCCTGCGGATCAGCTCCTTGATCGCGTCCTGCTTAAACAGGCTGTGCAGCATGTTGCTGCTCAAACCCTCCGGCACCACAGTACCCGGTGCGGTATACCCCAAAAGTCCCCGCTGCAGATTTACAATCTCATTCTGCACCAGTCGATTAGCTTGGTCCTCTTTCCATGACCCAAACTCCGCATTCAGCGCCTTAGCATCTAACTCCAGCCGTTCTTTCTCCGACTCTGTCTCGGGCATCACAAGAATCTGACTTCCAAGGTCCTTATCTCCCGTCCGGATCTCGGTGCGTTTTACAGTTCCTTCAGCAGCGGATTGGCCTGCAACCGCTGATCGGCTTGCGATCTCAAGGAGCTTGTCGAGATACTTGTCAGCCATGCGCCCGCCGAGCTCTTCCCACCGGCTTCCGTCGATCTCTTCGGCCTTCCATTGGATCAGGCCCGGTAATTTTTGCTCGAAATTCGGCCTTAGAAACGTAAACGTTGTATCGATCTGACCGAACAGATCCCGGTCATTGATCTGGATCCATGTTTTTTCTCCTGTCATATCCACGAACAGGCTCACAGGCAAAGACGGGTCACCATACCTCCGGGACTTGATCCCAAAGGTAATGGGCGGCTCAAAATTGGAGATAAGCTTTTTAACGAAATCCATTGCCGCATCGCGTGAATCTCCCACGCCCTTGGCCTTCATCTCGGCAGCGCGCACGACCATGAAATTGCCTTCAATTCCGACTTTGGTCGCAATAAGAGGGATCACATCCCGCGCCGGCATGACGTGAATGCCGATGTCACGGTCCAAAGTCCGCGCAAGCTCCATCGCTTTGGGGATGAGCCGCTCATAATCCGGCGGTTCGCCGCCCGGCAGCAACTTCACCTCACTGATCTTTTGCTCTGCGGCATCAAAATCAAACCCCAGTTTTTCAAAATAGTCTTCACCCTTGATCATTGCCTGTTCCAGTTTCGCCTCATAACTGTCCGGTTGTCTCTCCCCTTCCCGCATCTCGGCGCGGGAAACAAGGACTTCCGTCCCTCCCGGGACTGATTGCCGCCTATACGCCCACCCACGCCCGATGATCTTTACGATCCCGATCTCCTGTTTCCCCCAGCTATCGATGGCATATCCCAATTCCAAAGGAGATGCCTTATCCGGCACGGCCATGTCATACGTCCCGAACTCGATCACTTTCGTTTTTGAACTGTCCAGTTTTACAAAGAGGTAAACCGGAGCATTCAAATCCAGCTGATTCCCGTGTTGAAGTGCGTTTTTCAGCAGTTCCTGAACAACATACTCTCCATTACCGTTCAGCGTAAAGCCGGCCCCGTCAAATTCCTTCCCAATCCGCCTAAAAACCTGCAATATCTCTTTGTACCGGTCATTCTTCCCGCTCCAGCCCTTCATGTTGAGTTTAAATACAACTCCAGCGTCGGGTCCTTTCCTCACTTCATCGACGAAAGCTCCCTCTTGGATCTTCGCCGGGTTTGAAAGGTCTAAGTTCTCGGAAAAATTCTTAATTCCTGTCCGCTTCTCGATTGTTGCCGCAAAATCTTCCTCGTCTCCCCGCATCTCGGAACGCAAACTTTCTTCCATCATCTTACGCATCACCTCCTTCGCGCTCGGAAGCCCCAAAACGTCTTGATACACCTGGAGGGCTTTTTCAAATAACACTTCAGGAGACAGCAACTCCTTTGCAAACGCCTCCTGAATGGCCTCCAGAACCACCGTGCTCTTTTCTGTGGAAATACCGTCACGAGCCGAAAAGTAAGCCGCCAAATAGTTTGCCGCGACATCTCTAAAATCCGCCGAATCCCCCATTTCACGCGCCAGCTCCGAAAGAGGATAGCTTAAACAAAAAACCTCCAAAGAACCTTCCCCCCTTACGAACCCGCCTTCCATGTCAACATCCCTGAGGGGTGCCCAATCATTATCCTCACCGAGATAGGTCACGAGATTTTTCATCATGGCGTCTACCGGCAATTGACCGCTGGTTTTATTATAAATATCCCCCAAAAATGTCCCATATTTCTCAAAAAGAGCCGCGAGAACCTCTGGCTGGCCCTTCTTGCTCCGCACCCATTCCTCCAGGTTATAACCGGGAATAAATGTTTTATAGATAACGGCCGTCTTTTCTTCCTCGTTGATCGAAAGGTCTAGCGCCCGTTGAAAATACTGGCGGACATTTTCTTTGAGCCCTTGAAGCACCTTCCACTCCTGCCTTGTGCGGTCCAATTCCTCGGTGGACTGGGTCAGGGTCCGGCTTGCCGTAAAGGCTACCAATTCCTCCAACCCCCGGTCACGCGCCACGACTTCCACCCTATCAACTACACGATGGGTACCCCGGTTCATGGGCTCCAAGCTGATGTGATAGCGGATTTTCGGGGTCACGCCTGCGGAAAAAGCCGGTGTCTGTAAGTTTTTCACGATGTGCAAGATGCGGCTGGAGGGTTCTCCCTTCGCAGCATCGGGCCGGATCGAAAAAAGATCCTTGAGATTCGCATAGGATGCCGTTTTATGGAGCTCAAAATCTTTCGCCGTTGTTTCGGTTTGATAAAACTCCATATTCCGAAGCATTTTTTCCAGCAGGCGCTGTTCGGCCTCCGGCATCCCGCCCCAAGTGGATCTGAATTCCCTCAACACACTTTCAACATCCACCGGAGACTTCACGATTTTCATCGTCGCGGGTACTTCGGAGCGTATTTCTGCCCGTGCTTCGGCGCGGCGAGCCGTGGGCAGCACCTGAACCGGACCCGGATTTTGAGCAACGATCATGCGGCTGAGCGCAAAACGCCCCGTCTGAAACCAATTCCGGACGGCATTCGGCAAGGCCATCCAAAAGAAAGCAGAAAGGGCCGAGAACTCACCAAGATCAATGGTCTGATCCTCAATGGGATCTAAACCGGCCGCGCTCATGGAATCGGTCAGGTCCACGGTGGGATAGGCCACATACCCGGCGATCTCCTTGACCTCCCTGGGTTGGCTCACGAACCATCCGTCCTCAACGACCAAGAGACCGCCCGGCCTGAGAACACGACAGCTTTCAGCAAAGAATTTTTCAAGATCAAGATAACCTAGCGTCCCCGCGACATAGATCATGTCCCGGCTCTGATCTTCGATCCCTGCCAATTCCTTCAAAGCGTCGCCTTCCTTCGTCGGAATTCCAGCGGCCCTGAGTTCCCTGGCAAAATTCTCTGAGAGCTCGATGGCGTCCACTTTAAATCCCCGCGCAAGCATTTCCTTTTCGACCTGGCCCATTCCGGGCCCGATGGAAAGAAGTTCCGGATTGTCCCTGCGATCAACCGGCAGATCTTCCGAGCGGAATCTTAGAATGCGGTCAACAACGGTAGCGCGATGGGCAGGCGAAAGAGCAGAGAATGACAAAACCACCGCCCCTCCCCACCAACTGTATTTGACCGAGCGTCCTCGAAATTTCTCATAAAAACTCTTTACCTGCTCCGCTCTGTCCCCCGCGCGCATTTCGGCCCGGACAGCAGTCTGGGCCAATCCGGATTTGAGCACAAGTTGGCCATTCTCCGCTTTCAGCATAAGATTTGCATTCCTGCTCATCCCCACCGCTAAATTAAAATCGAGAACACCGTCCCTGTCTTCTTCGCCGAGCTGGGCGAGATAATAATCCTTGGCCGGAGCGCTGATATCGCTCAGGCTGATCCGGTCGAGCTCCGCGATGATCGCCGGCCGCAGCTCTTCGAGGCTCGCGTACTTTCCATCCACGGCCTGTTTAAGCATCCGGGCTGCCCGTATCTTGTCCCCCGAGTCCGGCTCCTGAAGTTCGCCTTTTACTTTAAGAATTTTGTTCTGATATTGATTCGTTTTTAAGAAAAATGTTCCGGCGCTCATGTTGTAGCCCAGCTCAATATCATTGATACGGCTCCGGTAATAATCCCGCACAGGACCCTTGAGAAGACCCGGGATCCGTACGCCAAGGGCCCCGCGCAGTGCTTCGGGGTCATCGTAGCGCCCATCGACCGCGGCTTTGAGCGTCCTGGCCGCGCCCACCAGGTCGCCATAGTTTGGTCCCGCCCGCGCTTCGGAGCGGCGGAAGATTGCGCGGTAAGCTGATAATTCCGCCGCGGACGCTTCATCGAGCCGGTAGAGCGCAAAATTATCCTTCCCGTCCTGGAAAACTCTCACTTTTTCCGCCACAAGTGTTATTTCAGGCCTGCCCTTCGATTGATATTTGTACGAGATCGTGTCCCCGATCTCATCCCCTTCCACGTCGTAGAGGAATTGGTAGTACTTGCCGCCGGCCCGGAAGACCGGAAAATCCACGTACTCGCCATCAAGGCTCATCCAGGTAGGCAGCCCCAACTTCAACGCTTTCGCGAGAGCCTCTGTCGTTTTAAAAGCTATGATCCTAGGCAGGGTATAAAAGGCAGCGACGAAAAGGCCTGAAAGAATGCCTAATCCCAATAAAAACCTTAAGGTCTCCGGATCTTTAAGTACCGAGGGTAGGACCTCCCACATCGTTAGCGTCTCCACATCGACCTTTTCGGCTGCAACCCGGGGTCTCGCTTGGACCAGCGCCGGTCCCTCAAATGACGGCGTCGTAGGAACGAACACAGGCGATGGGACCTCGGGAACAAACGGGTTCAAGATCTCCACCGATCTGTCCGCGAGTTCAAAATTACGTTCGAGACGTCTCATCTTGGAAGGCGTCGGCGCGGTATTCCACACGCGACTCCATATTTGCGGGATCATGTCGTCGGTAAGAGTGCTAACCCTGTCCAAAAGATTGGTTTTCAGCTCTAAGATAACCATCGAAAAACGCGGTGTGACCAAAGCCCCGTGAAAACCGACCACTTCCCCATTTTTCCCGACCGGGATCTTAAGCCGCGGGATGATCGTTCCTTTCAAAAGCTCCTCGGACTTGTCTCCCACGAACTTATTGATCGCGGCTCTCCCTGACAAACCTTTCCTTTTGGCTTCACTTTCAAATCCGCTCCGGGCTTTTTGGTACGCAAGCGCCTGTGAATAGATCGTACTCCAGATCCTGGCGCCCTGTGCCTCACCATAAACCGCGTTAATAGTACCTTTCAACCCTTCTCCATTATTGACAGCAGCTCGCAACAGCACATCCGCCCCTGAAACCGGCAATATCTGAAATGGCCCGTGGCCCGCATTGCTGCCGAATTTGTAACCATCGTGGACGAGCTTTTCAATGTCGCCCCTGCCCCGAGCGTCGGTCTCCTGCAAGAATGTCGTGAGCGCGAGCAAGAGTGCTTTTTCCTTTTCTTCCGGCGACTTATCCTCATAGATCCGCTCGACCGAATTACGCATTTCCTCGTAAACAAACAGGAAATCCCTGCTCTGCTCCTGTGAAAACTGGAGCGAACGCACTAAAGCATCGCCTGCCCCCGCCAGACCGGCTGTTGAGCTTTCGACAACCGCCTGTGTGGTGACGACCGACTGAGGGCTCCACGCGTTCTGTTGTTCAACCTCGGCAGTAATTTCCCTGAGCTGCCTCTCGACTTCAACGCTCACAGGCCGTTCTGCCGTGACAGTTATCGCAGCGGGCTCTTTTCCCTCCAATATGGCTTTCGCTGCCACATAAGTGAGGGGCGCGAGGAATAATTCCAGAACAAACACAAGTCGCGCAGTCTTTGCGATAGCGCTCCACTTAGACCCGATTCCCTTCCCTCCTCGCAATTCGGAGCGCACAGCCGCCAGCTTCTCAGCAGCGGGAACTTCCTGACGAACAGCGCCGGAACGGAAGGCCGTCAAAAGACTGCTGACATTTCTGTTCAGAAACCATGACTCAAGCATCTTTGCGTTTTTCTGGTGCCACTCGCCCGTTGGGTCCCAGCCAAATTTTAATTTTACGTAATCGATCAGGAGGAACCAGAAAACGTTTACGATCACCGAAAGACCGAGATGCGGACTTATCGCCGCAAGCAGCCCCAGCTTCAGAACGGCCGCGAAACCATAGGCGGCATTTTGTGTTGCGTTGGTGAGCATGCGGTCAAAGAAGGTCTTCGCCAGAGGCGCTTCCAGGACGTCCCACGCCATGATGAGCCCGAGAACGTTCCAGTTCCAAGCCAGATTCGCGGCCAGGCCCGCAGGAAGGATCGACGAAAAAACCGAGGTGCTGTATGCGCTCACAAGAGCATAAACACTGTATTCCAATCCCAACTTAAGCCACCATCGGGCATTGATCTTTTTGCCCAGCTCGACCCATGGTTTGGCCCGCGCCTCGGAGCGGAGTCGGATCTGATCGCGTAGTTCCGTGAGAGTGGCTACAGCAGCCGGATTTGCCTGAACCGCGGATTGCGCAAGAATGCTCACAATGCGCTCCTGGACTGACGGCAGACCCATGTACTTTAAATAACGGGCAAAATCGCGCACGGTCGGAAGGCTGACACCCGGAGAGTTCGCTACAAAAAATTTCCTTAAAAAATACTCAACATTTGCAAGCGCCGAAACAGCTTCGAGAGTTGCGCGATCCGTCACAACGTCCCCCGGCAATTCGCTTTTCGGAAGGTCGAGGAAAGATTGGAGACTATATTCCGGCCCTTGCGGTCCGCTAACGGTATTCTCGAGAGCCCGGTCGCTTACCCGCGTCAGCGTAAAAAAGAACTGATCCAGATCCGGCGCTTGGCCCCGCGCTTCGGAGCGGGAGGGTTCGGCCGTTTTCATTTGCATTTGAAGCTCTTGGCCGTTCAGGTTGTAACTGGGAACTCCGTCGCCGCCGGGCGTGATCACAAGGCGTCCCTTTTCACCGCCCTCCATGACCCAGCTTGCGCCTTCTTTGAAATAGTAAAAAGAGCTGCCGTCGCTCATTCTGATCTGGAACCCGTCGCCTTTTCGGCCTACCTCCGCGTAATCAGCTTCGGGGACCAGTATCTTCGCGCCATAATACGGAGCCAGCGCCCACTCCCGCGTCCCGCCGTTAGCCCAGTAATAATCCCAGACATCTCCTTGACCCTGTTCCATAGAATTGGATGCATCCACCATAAATTGTTCTTCCTTCGCCCATTCGGCAAGAGACGGGTCCTCTTGCGCCAAACCAGTGTCCAAAACAAAATCAATGCCGACTTGGCGCGCTTGCGGTTCATTCGCATTTTCTCCGGCATGAGCGGCTTCATGAACGGCCCACTGCACGAGCCCTGGCGTCACGTCCGGAATCCCGTCTTTAAAATCGAACACCACCACACCGGCGGGCGTCTGATCGGTTCCCAAGTGGATCCCATAGCCATTGCTGGATCTGTGGGGCGATCGGGTAAGGATCACGAAGCGCAGATCGCGAAAACGATCGGCGAATCCAGGCTCAAGTTCATTCCCTTGGGATAAAATTGCATTTACAAACGCCACCTCTTCACGAGACGGAGCATGGGCCTTGAATGCTTCGTAACTCATGCCCCCGAAACTCGTCGTGATGTAAGGAAAGGCATCCCGGACTTTATAGAATTGGCTTTCGCTAAGGACTGTCCGGTCAAGCAAGTCCGCCGAGGTTACGGCCGTCTCAGCATCCTCACGCTCGCCGGTAATTTCACTGAGCACCGGAATTTCCTCGCACCCGTTCGCGACGGCCAAAACCCCCACAAGCGGCAGTTGAAGGGCCACACGCAAACCAGCGATCTGGAAAAAACGGCGGAACCGGCCCATTGCTGACGGAGGCGCGACCGGCTTTTGAACAGAAACGAGAGGCGCCGCGGCCGGAGCTTGGACCGCTCCCGCCTTGTCAAAAGCCGCCGCGTGAGGATTGATATGCGGTCTGTCCCCCGAAGGCGTCCAACCACGGTCGTCTTTTTCGCCAATTCGCACTTCGGAACGAGCCTCCGAGCGCAGGTTGGCGATTTCTTCATAGCGCTGTTTGTGCCCCGGTATCCAAGTTTTTTCTGAGGTGCCGCGATCGATCTTCGTGTATCCCTCAACTTTATTTTTCTGCTCCCCGACTGAAACTCCGTTGAAAGACACCGAAAGCGACCGGGTTTTTACCCCCATCAAATAGTAATCAAGGACCACATGTAAATAGGGCGATACAGCATCCCATTGGTCAAGCAAGTTCTCCCAACTTTTCTGATTATTGAGATCGGGAGGTCCGAGTTTCTGCATTTCCGCATAGAGCCCGCGGGCTTCCGCCAACAACTCATTAAGATTTTTCTCCCGATCGCTGAGTTGGGTTCCCTTCGTCTCTCCGGAAAAGACCCCGTCGACCACAGCATCATCCGCGATCAAAGACGCGTATTTAGACTTCAGCATACTGCTCACCATCGGGGCAGCCTCCCCGGCCTTTCCCATATCGCCGCTCAGGTAAGCGTTCTGCCATTTTTTAAAATTTCCCTCCAGGACCTTCATCTCACACTCAAGCTGAACTGCAGGGAATGCGGTAAGCGAATCTGCGAAAGGAAGCGCCACTAAAGCTTCGATCTTATCCGAGAGCGGTTGCCGGATCCTTTCTCTCCACTCCCCAAAAAATCCTTCCACATCCTTCCGGTTTTTGTCGATACGAGACCTGAGATCCTTGATCTCTTTTGAAAGCTCGCGGCCCTTCCCCGAAAACGACGCTAAGATCCCGAGGCTGGCCAAGTCCTTTGATCTTTGATCGAGGACTGGAGTGTCGTCCTCGATGGCCTGTAACCCCGCCAGGATCTTCCCGGCATTTTCCAGGGCCAATTCACGCAAATTATTATCGATCAACGATTTTTCATTTTCCACCATTTGGGTTTCCACGCCGACCGTCGTGGGAATCCCCTGCACCCCTCTCCCGTTCGTTCCGTCCCCTACCTGGCCGGCCACCCCCGCCGCCATGACGGCGGCGGTTGCAACCGCCATCACGATAGTCTTCCTGCCCGGTCGCTCGGCCTTACTTTCTTTTCCGGGAGTTGCGGGAAGTTTTTGCGGTGCTGTTACGTTGTCATCCGCGCGCTGTTCGGAACGTTGGGATCCTTGCGCCGAGGTCATCTCTTTAACCGTTCCGCTTCCGGTTGAGCCCTGGATCAGCGAGGTGAAATATTCAAAGGCCCTCGGGATATTCTCTCTATTTTCCAGCAAGGCGAAATCGATCCCGTCATGGGGGATCCCGTCGCTCCCCAACGAACGCCTCACGGCATTAATAAAATTCATCGAGAGGGAATTATTCGCGAATGGGAACGCGAATACCCCCTTGGATTCGCGCGGAACCTCCGGAGTAATAATAATTCTGTAGAGATCAAAAAGGGGCTTGACCGCTTCATCAAGCGTGGTCTCAGGACGGGATAGAAGGCCGAGAAGGATATTAAGAATCCGTGTAAACGCCTCGATCCCTCGTTCTGTTAAACCGAGTGTCTCCGCACCCTTCTGAAGAGCGGCAAGATTACCAAAAAGCCCCAATCCGATCACCGTCGGCGGAAAATAAGGCGAGTTACCATCCTTTCCGAAGATCGTTTGACGATGAACGCGCCTGAGATATTTTTCTGCTTCAGCCGAGGTTAAAGGCCTTTTTTGTTCCAACGCATTCCCGATCAACTCCAGAAAAGATCGGCGCACATCGATCTGGTTCGCCCAATAGTTCCAGCGGTTTTCGGGAGAACCATAAGTATTGTCCGTTGCGTCCTTTGGACCTGCCGTCTCATCCGGCATCGGCTCGCGAGTGGTCTCGGGGAAAGGCACCTGCGCGGCATTTTCCCACTGGATCCCTGGAAACTGCGAGAATCTTTTGACGTCCTCTAGGAGCTTCGCCTGCTTTTCCTCGATCCTGGCCTCTTGTTCCGAACGGGTACGGATTTCGGCACGTTCGCCCACTGACGTTTCAGTGGCGAGGGCTCCGGAAGGCGCTTTCGGGGGCGTTTCCACAACCTTAAGCTCATCGGCCGCGGCCACCAGTTTGAGATATTCATCCGCAATAAACAAACCCTCGGGGTCCCCGAGTCCGCCGAGGTCCTCGGTGAGCATCTTTATGCCGTCATCGGTCAGCCACTGCCCCTGTTTTACAAGCGATAAAGCCACAAACCTGTAAACATTTTCTTCCCTGTTCGCATCTTTTGACTTTTCCCATTCCTCCTTCAGTTCAGCGATCAAATTTTGCAAATCGACCAACCTTTTGTTCCGATCCCCAATTTTCGCGAGATCCAAGGCCGCGCCAGGCGTTACGGCGGAAGCAACTCGGCGGCCGGCCGCCGAATCGGGTTGGGTGATCCCCATAGCTTGGGCGACTGTGGCAGCCATTGCTTGCGACGAGACCCTTAAACGGTCCGCAACTCCGCGGACATCCGACCGGATCACAGCACCGGCTGACTTATCTGCCAGTATTTCGGGGTTGGTTGCCTTCGTGAATTGTGTGGCTAATCCGGCGGCTGCAGCTTGGACGTCTGGATCATCGACGGGCATAACCCCTGCCGCCATAGCTCCCAACGTCTCAGCAACCACCTGGGGTGAAAACAAACCTGTGTCAACCCGGCCGGGCTGAGTGGGGGTAACACCTCTTGTTCCCGGTGATTCCCTACCGGGTAACACCTGAGATTCTGAAAAATCCATGAAGGCAGCGCGAGTTTCCATCTCCAAAGGCTTCTGTAAAGCCACAAACGAAGGCTTGGAGTTGGCTGCGCAATCAAGAAGAGCAGAAACGGATTGGGTGTTGAGGTCCTTTTGGGTGATGAGTTGCTTAAGGCCGTCGGTGAAGATGCCAAGCTGGAACTCAAAGGTTTTCCAGATACGCTCGATGGAATCTGTTTTAAACTTCTCGAGTTCTTTGCGAACGATATCCAGGATCTCTTCCTTGCTGCGTTTCGGGCCAATAGCGGTTGCCGCTTCAGGCATGCTTTGGAGGATCTCATCGATGTAAGGCAGGAATTTCCCCGCGTCGGTAATACGCCCTTCCTTGGCAAGTGCACGGATCACATTGTCGCGCCAGAGTTTCAGGGTCCTCACGCGATCCGAAATGGGCAGGGCCTCGACCAGGGCCTTTGCGGCGTGGCGCATCAGGGCGTCAAAATAAGTAGTCTTAAGATAATCCTTGAACGAGACCTCGCCTTTCATGACCTTGGCATAGTTGTCGATGCCCTCAAGAGAGGCGATCTTCGGTGTCACGACCGCATAAGCCACTCCTTTATCCTTCAGAATGCGCTCCAGACCATTCGTGTGGAAACCTCCGGCTACGACGGCCACGGTCTTCTGTTTTGCGTCATTCATCATCGCGTCGATCTTGTTCATAAATGCCTGATCGCGCTCCTGGGCCGCCCGATAGAATTCCAGCGCGGGCGCAAGATCCTGCTTGAACTCAGGGTCCGCCATAAGACCTAGGTAGGCGTCCGGTTCTTTTTGATATTTCACAAGACCCTCATGAGTCAGCTCAAGCGTGATCAACTCTTTCAGGAGGAAAAGCTTTTGATATTTTTCCGCCAATTCCCGTTGAGCCGGAGTCTTAATGAGACTGGCCTCCACCACGGGAAGAAAACGCTGGAGCTCGTCATAAAGCCGGCTGCCCTTGATCTCGGAAAGAAGCTCCGCGTGTCCAAGCAGTTTCTTGAGGGCCGGGGTCAGTTTCACGTTCTTCCCGTGTTCCCTTCCCAATTGGACCAAATATTGGAGCATCTGGCCGGCCGTGATCTGCCCGGTCATAAAAGCCTGATAGCGGTTGTAGAAGTTCATCTCGGTCTTCACGCCGAGGCCGCGTAAGTATTTCACCTTGAACTCATCGGCGATCTTCCTCACCATGGGCACGAGAGCCTCCTGTTTCCCGGCCTTTTCGTAGCCGATCGACGCGATCAACCCGGGAAGTTCCTGATACTCGGAGGTCTTTTTGAGCGAATTTTGGAAATTGGAGAGATAGACCAGGAGATCCAGGAGTGAGGCGTGTTCGGTAAGAAAATTCTCCCGGGCTTCCTGGAATTCGTTAAGCTGCGGATCATAAACCTTGGCACGTTCGCCATCGAGCGTTTGCTTGAACGTGTTCCATCGGACAAGCAGCGAGTCTTTTTTTTCTTGCGCACGAAGGTACGCGAAATAATTTTGCTCATAAAGACCCCAGTCTTCCATGCCACGGGAATCGGCGGTCTCTTCCTGCAACACGGCCGCCATCTCGGGGCCGGAAAGCTCGGCTCTGTTCTCATAACCGGCGAGGATCGTGCGCTTCACGTTGGGATCCGGGAATGTCCGGAGCAAGATCGGTTCGAGCCGTCCTTTGGCGCCTTCAAGCGCCGTGAGGCCGACGCCATAGCTTTTCCGGAGGTGGCCGAGGATCTTCGCGATATTTTCCTGGGCATCGATCACGGCATGCGCGTCTTGGATCAAGATAACCGTACGGTGTGAGGCGTACGGCGTAACGCGTGACTCTTTCGCCGTACTCCGTACGCCGTACTCTTTGGTGATCGTTCCCATCTCCGCGGGAATAGCAAGCGTGTCGATCGAGGACACGACCGGAGCGGCTACGTTGGGGGGTGCCGCGAGCGCAGGCGTGGTCCAAATAACGCTCGTCGCTGCGAATACAAACGCCGTGACAAGCGCAGTGAACCTTATACCCCGCCCATGCCTTTGTTCACTTTTTACAGTCATATTTTATGTACCTTCTTTCACCCCACAAGTTTCTGCACAATTGTCATCCAAAAATCGTCTAACTCATTTAAACATGCGATATTCCATTGATTGACTCCTGGTTCTTTCCCTAGTAAAAATATGCCATTTAATTATAGTTATTACAAGGGTTTAAAAGCATTTATTTGATGTTTAATGGCTATAATTTGTTATAAGAAGCTATGTTTGCTATATATTGCTATCTTAAAAAATTAAAGATTTCCAAGCTGAATTGCGATGAGAGGAATAACCCAGGGTCGTCAAAACCCCCTAAGCTTGAAAGCCAAGCCTAGGCGGACGAATAGCTAAGGCTTATGCGACAGAAATTTTGAAAGGAAAAAAGGAGGGAGGGTTACTTTTTCTAGAGAGCAATGCAAGCGAGGCTATTACGAGAACGAGGATAAATCTCTAACTCAGAATCACTCCGGGATCCTCTGCTGGATGATATGGCGTTTTTGCCAGGCAATGCGAACAAGGAAAACCATGCAGACCCCGATCCCGATCAACATAAATCGTGCGAACCAGATATAGGGATAGTCTGCCGCCGGAACACCCTTCATGGTCAACACTCCCCAGCCGTCCTGAATGAACCAGAACACCAAGAGGATCACGAGATACGCCAACGTCACATATTTCATGACCGGCAGGACGAATTTCGGCAAACGCATATCGGCGCCGGAATGGATCTCTTTCCAGGCGTTCTCCCCCCCGAAAACCCAGATGAACAGGATCACCTCGATGATCGCGAACACGACCAGGCCAAACGTCCCGATCCAGAAATCGATCTCATTCAGAAAACCGTGCTTCAAAAAAAAGATCACGGGCAGTGTAAAAAAGAACGTCAGGGCCCCGACGATCCGGGCCGCGGCCTTGCGCGTCAGCTTGAACTCTTCCTGCAGGAACGCCATCATCGGCTGGGCCATGGCCACCGACGACGTAACACCGGCCAGAAAAAGAAGAAAGAACCAAATGGTCCCAAAAAAGTTGCCGAAGGCCATTTTTTGAAAGATGACCGGCATCGCAAAAAATCCGAGATCGAACGCCCCGCCGGCCGCGATCGCCTGGGTTTGCGCCAAGCCGAAGAAAGCCACCATGACCGGGATCGCGATCGAACCTCCCAGGATGACCTCACAGAATTCATTCGTGGCGCTTGTGGCAAGGCCCGAGAGCACCACATCATCCTTGGGCTTCAGATAGCTCGCATAGGTCTGGATCGCGCCAAACCCAACGCTTAATGTAAAAAAGATCTGCCCCGTGGCCGCGAGCCACACCTTGCTTTGCTTGAGCATGCTGAAGTCAGGGTTCCAGATGAAGCCAAACCCATTGGCGACATTATTGGCCGGGAATGCAGGGTCAGGCGTCCCGAGGAACAAAACCCGAAAGACAAGGATGATCCCAAAAACAAAGATGAGAGGCATCGCGATCCTGGCAAGCCGCTCGATCCCCTTCGAAACCCCATGTGAAACGATCCACATCATACAGAAATGCGTGATGCAGAAAAAAAGGAACGCAGTCGCAATGCTCGGGAAATAGTTGTTTGAAACCTTTCCCTGATAAGCCGCCAAAAAATCGGCCATACCCTGGAAGTTCATGATGCCGGCGTATTTACCGGTGAAGGAGAACACACTGTAGGCAAGCGTCCAGGACACGATGTAATTGTAATAGATCACAAGCGCAAAAGGGATCATGAGCCCGATCGCGCCGATGTATTTCGCGAGCGGATGCTTCCAGAGATAATGGAACATACCGGGGGTAGTGCCATGGCCGTATTTACCTCCGAATCGGCCGATCCCCCATTCGATCCACATGAGCGGGATGCCCAAAAGAATGAACGCCACGAAGTAAGGGATCATGAACGCACCGCCGCCGTTATTGGCACATTGGACGGGAAAACGCAGGAAATTGCCAAGGCCCACGGCATTCGCGGCCATGGCCAGGATAAGACCTATACGGGTCCCCCATTGTTCACGAGGCTTTGGGTGGGGCTGATTCATAGGGAAAGGTTAACGAAAAACAATATGGGATTCAATAAATAAAATGAAGAGGCGGGGTGTTTCTTCGACCCACCGCCGTGAGTGGAGCCCCGCTGTACGGGGCGGGATCGAGGGGTCCCCTACCGGACCTTCCGGACCTGGTATTTATTCTTGATATTTGACTCAAAAAACCGGCCGTGGGATGGGGCGGTCAGGAATTCCTGATAGACGGTCTCGGGGACGTTCTCATATTGGTAGATAGAACCGACGATGAATTCAACCTGAAGCATGTTACGCTTATGTTCGTACCCGATCCATTCGATCTCGCGTGATAAGACCATATTGTTGATCATTGTGTCCCCCTTGTTGCTATATTTAACGGACAAAAATGATGAAATCTTGAATTTTTTTCCGCGTTTTTTAAAAAAATCACAAAAAAATACACCCCTCCCTTATCGTCACGCCAGATCGGACCTTCCGACCGACGCGTGAGATGTGCAACAGGCGATTTGCTCACCGTAAGTGTATAACCAAACACGTTCGGCCAAGCTCGCTTCATACTTTCCAGGAGCTCTGCGATGAAGATCCCGTCATCCGCTCTAAGAGTTCGGATGTCTTCGAGGATCTTCGAGCAAGACGCGTATCTCTTCATCGAGCGCTCCGAATTCTTTGGCGATCGCAATGAACTCGGCGCAATTTTCGTACCGCTCCGAGATCAATGCCTCTCTCAAGTAGATCAACGCGGTCAACTTCACGGGATCCCGCGTTCTCCGCCTGTACCTTGCTATGCCGGTCGGACTTAATGTTGGGTTCATGTTCACTCCTCCTTTTTCCTTTTCTGTTTTTGTTCACTTCGTTTGCTCCGCTATGAAGCCATTTGCTTTTGCACACTTTTTAAGGGGCAGGCATTCATTCACTGACTGTCCCCTGAAAAGCAAAAAGCCCACGACCGCTTTTGCGATCATGGGCTTTTGAATGATTCCGTTCTATTCTGCTACCGGCCTACGCTAGATCCTCCCGAGCGTCCCTCAAAAGCCCACGGCCGCGAACCGCATGGCGGCACTTCGTGGACAGAAACCACGCCTGCGCCATGACGATCGTCATGGGATATTTCGCTAAGCTATGGATCTGATTGAGGTTGCGCTTTTTCATGATTTCCCTTCGTTTTTGCTTACAGGAGAAATGTAACAGATTTCAGGATTTTGTCAACTTTCGCGCCGCAGTGCGGCGCGCGGGATTCGGGGAATGGGTAACGGGTAACTCCAAACGGCAGAAAAAAGTTTTTGGCGTTCAGCGTTACCCGTTCACCGTTCCCCGGACCTCTAATACGCCCGGATACGGCGTTTGAACTCGTTCCATGGGAAGAATTTCCCGGGGCATTCAGTCGCAGCACCAGGAACATCGCGATGCCCGACTATGTTTTGATCCGGAATGCGATAAAAGCTCTTGAGGGTGATCACGAGAAAGGTAAGCGAATCGAACATTTTGTCCGGAAGCCCTGTCTCGCTGTAATTGCCGACCACCGCAATGCCGATCGCCTTCTTGTTCCAATCTCCCTGCTTGGTATGAGCCCCGTCCATCTGCTTCATCCAACGAGGGCCGACCTCGATCTGACCGCTCGTTTTTCCTCGCGTGCCGTTATCGATCAGAAAATCGTACCCTATCCCGTTCTCCCACCCTCGTTGCCGATGAAGACCGTCGATGCTATAGGCACTGCCCTGATCGGTCGCCGTGTGGTGGATCACAATATGCGTCCAGCGCGTGGTCGGAAAGAGCGGGATGTTCGCCCTTGGCCCGCGCGTGTTCGGGATCAGAAGTTTCATCCCCGTCTTGATCTGCTTAGGATCCGAGAGCTTATTGACACGCATGATCGTTGCCATGTCCACGCTATAGATGCTCGAGATGCGCCACAGGGATTCATAGGGCCCCACTTCATGATAGATGTCCCGGGGAACTCCGGAGGGAGCCGGAAGAACCGTGGTAAGTGCCGAAACCGGCCGAGGAGACAGTTGCGTTGTCGTATGGCTCGGAGTCGATGAAGCGCAGCCGGAAAAGAAGCACGCGCCCGCCAAAAGGACGGCAAACGCCCAAGCACGCCCGCCCGGAAATCTGTTTGTGGATATTTGAGATAGCACTCTATGAGACCTTCATCGTTAGTGTTTTTCGCCCAAATAATCCATGGGCTTTAGGGCATTTTTTCAGCCGCGGCACTTTAAAAAAGCTGCCATTTTTTTTTGAAAAATGTTAAATCCCGTCGCGAGATTCGACCCCAGATCCACGGCGAGGATCGGAAGGCCCTTACCAGAGATCGCCTCATAGTCCCCCATCGCCTGGGCCCGCTTGAGCTGACTGAACCCATAGACCTCACCCGGGATCTTCACGTCTTTCGTGTCCTTAACAAAGAACTCGATAAAAATACCCTGCTTCGGTCCGCCTTTATAAAGCTGCCCGATGGAGTGGAGATACCGAGGCCCAAAACCGGAAAGCACCGGGACTTTCAAAGCCGCGGCCATGGACTTTTGCAATCCCTGGAGAACTTTCTTCGTGGACGGCGAACGGTCGACATAGGCCAAAAGCGATACAAAACCGTTCTTCGGAAGTTTGGCAAAAAAAGCCGCTAGCGTTTTCTTATCTCCCGGGGTGAGTGTCGCGCCTTTTGCGACGATAAGTTTCCCCGGCTCCGGCAGGGCTTTTTTCTTTTTTACATCCTCTAAAAGCCGGCTGGTGATATTCTTGGTTCCGTCACGTTCGGCTCATCA
>CAZPCF010000008.1:14961-20170 GCA_964585045.1 uncultured bacterium | reverse complement strand
GCATTATGTGGTTGGCGGTCGATTTGGTCATCTGGAATTAAGACAGTTCCATTTACCGCGATAGTCTGGGGGAGAGGATCAGCGGATTGATCGTCGCGGATGCCAAGGAAAGAGCGGGCCAGAAAGGCGGTATTTTTTTAAGACGCGCCGATCAGATGTCGGATGAGGACCGGATCCTCATGCAAACGGTCGCGCGGATCATCATTTCGGATCGCGGGGGTACGCTGGCAGAGCAGCTGGAGGATATGACACAGCCCAAGGTGAATTTTCTGCCATTCGTCCCGACCCGGAAAGATGATCCTGCCGAAGATGCCCAAGATCCCGCGGAGCGCTCCGATCTTGCTTATTTTAATGGCGTGGGAGGATTTACCTGGGATGGACGGGAATACGTGATCACAACCTCACGCTCGAAGACCACCCCCGCTCCGTGGGTCAATGTGCTGGCGAACCGGTATTTCGGTACGGTAGTTTCCGAAAGCGGGGGCGCCTACACTTGGAGCGAGAACGCGCATGAATTCCGTTTAACGCCTTGGAGGAACGACCCCGTTACGGATGCTTCGGGAGAGGCGCTTTATATCCGTGATGACGAGAGCGGGAGATTTTGGTCTCCGACCCCGCTCCCCGCGACGGGGAAGACCCGTTACACCTCGCGCCATGGATTTGGGTACAGCGTTTTTGAACACACCGAAAACGGGATCGTTTCGGAATTAACGGTATTCGTTTCCCTGGAAGATTGCGTCAAATTCTCGGCCCTGAAGATCAGGAATATTTCCGGGCGCCGGAGGCGTCTTTCCGCGACGGCTTATTTTGAACTTGTGATGGGGACCTTCCGGGATAAATACCACACGCATATCGTGACGGAGATCGATCCCAAAAGCGGAGCTCTGCTTGCCCGCAATCCTTATAACAAAGAATTCCCGGACCGGACTGTTTTTTTGGATGTCAGCGAACCGACGCGTTTCGTGACCGGGGACCGGATCGAATTTATCGGAAGGAACGGGACGATGCAAGCGCCTTCGGTGATGCGAAGGGACAGGCTTTCCGGCAAAGTGGGCGCGGGGATCGATCCTTGTGTTGCTACACAAGTTAAATTCGATCTTGAGGATGGCCAGGAGAAAGAGATCCTCTTCACTTTCGGCTCCGGGAAAACGGTAGATGACACGCGGGATCTTGTCCGGCGTTTCAACGGCATCGATGCGGCGCACCAGGAGCTTGAAAGGGTGTGGGAATACTGGAAACGGACCCTGGGGGTCGTGTATGTGGAAACGCCCGATGTCTCGATCAATTTTCTCGTGAACGGATGGTTGCAATATCAGATCATCAGCTGCCGTCTTATGGGTCGAAGCGGTTTCTATCAATCCGGCGGGGCTTTCGGCTTCCGGGACCAGCTTCAGGACGTGATGGCGCTGATCCATTCGAAGCCGGAAATGGTCCGGGAACAATTGCTGACCTTTGCCGCGCACCAATTCGTGGAAGGAGATGTGCAACACTGGTGGCATCCGCCCTCCGGCCGCGGGGTCCGGAGCCAGTGTTCGGATGATTATTTATGGCTTCCGTTCGTGACCTGTTTGTATGTCGAAAAGATCGGGGATACAGGGATCCTCGATGAAACGATCGGGTTCCTGGAAGGACCGCTGGTCAAGCCGGAAGAAGAATCTTACTACGATATGCCGAGAGCCTCCGCCCTTGCCGGGACCCTTTACGAGCATTGTGTTCTGAGCGTGAAAAGAGCGCTCAGGTTCGGCGTTCATGGCCTTCCACTCATGGGAAGCGGGGATTGGAATGACGGGATGAATCTGGTTGGGTGCGAAGGAAAAGGTGAAAGCGTCTGGCTTGCGTTTTTTCTTTGTGATGTTCTTAGATCAATGGCGGTCTTGGCAGCCCAGCATGAAGATAAGACCTTTTCAGAGTTCTGTGTTGAGGAGTGTGGAAAGCTAGCCAAGAATATTGAAGAGCATGCCTGGGACGGCGAGTGGTATCGCCGGGCCTATTTTGACAACGGGGATCCCCTGGGTTCTTCTCGGAACAGCGAATGCCGGATCGATTCGATCCCGCAATCCTGGGCGGTCCTTTCAGGCGCTGCAGAACTGGAAAGGGCCCGAAGGGCCATGGTTCAGGTGGACCGGCAGCTTGTCGACAGGAAACACGCGCTCGTGAAATTATTTGAGCCGCCTTTTAATAAGGCTTTCCCCAATCCGGGATACATCAAAGGCTATGTCCCCGGCGTGAGGGAGAACGGCGGGCAGTACACGCATGCTGCGGTCTGGGCGGCGATCGCGTTCGCGATGTTGGGGGATAAAAAGCGGGCTTGGGAGTTGTTCGATATGATCAATCCGGTGCATCACTCCGATACTGCGGATAAGTGTGCCGTCTACAAAGTGGAGCCGTTCGTGATAGCGGGAGATGTCTATGCTTCTCCGGGTCTTGCCGGACGCGGGGGATGGACCTGGTACACCGGATCCGCGTCCTGGATGTACCAACTTATCGTGAAATATTTGCTGGGGATCCGACTGAAAGTGGACAGGCTCTATTTCGAGCCTTGCCTTCCCGCGAATTGGTCCTCTTGGAAACTGCATTACCGGTACCGGGAGACCTTTTACCACATTACTTTCCTCCGTTCGGGGCCTTCGGACCACGTGACTTCCGTGATCGTGGACGGCATTGAACAGGAAGAGAAGACCCTGCAGCTTGTCGATGACCGGATCGAGCATTCGGTCGAGGTGAAGATCGGATGATCTTGCCGGGTTGTTCCGGTCTCTTAATTCCGTTTTGCCCGGGTCATGTTCATCTTGAAACATGTCTGACCAATTCATTTTGGCAAGGATATAATCCGTGGGTTTTAATTTTGAGGGGGTGAGGCCGGAGGGGTAAGGTTAGCAGCACTTAAGGTCTAAATTCCAAGAAACAACAGGGGAGGCAAGCAATGAGCACCGTTAAAGAACTTTTGCAGGGGAAAGGCAGTCACGTTTTTTCCATCGAGCCGGACACATCCGTTTATGAAGCCCTGAGGATCATGGCCGAGAAGGACGTGGGAGCTTTGGGGTGATGAAGCGAGGAGAAATGATAGGTATCTTTTCAGAACGGGATTATGCTCGGCATTCGATCGAAGAGACCCGGAATAACCTGGTGATCCCCGTTAGTGATCTGATGACACCGGATGTGATCACCGCAGACCCTGACTGGACCATGGAAAAGTGCATAGCATTGATGACAGAAAAACACATCCGTCACTTGCCTGTTGTTGAAAATGGCCGTCTGATCGGCATGATTACCCTCGGGGACGTCAGCAAAAGGTTCATATCAGAGCTAAGGGATGGCCATTGATTTTGATCGAAATGCCCTCAGAAAAAACATATGAAGTATCCATCAATATCCCTCCTCCAAAAGCCGCACCAATTAAGATCAACAGAGGTTTTCTCGGCCATCCATAAGCTTTTATGGGTCGTTCAGTGCGGGTAGACGCGCGGTTGGATTTTAGAGGCAAGATGAGGATCCCAATTTCTTTTACTTCCCCGGATGGGAAGCCACGTATTCGCGGATAGCGAGCTGGTCTTTTTTCTCCAGATCGAGGAATTCAATGCCTGAACGGTAGCTATCTTCTTCGAGAATCCCGGTGTACTTGACCTTGCCACTCACGGTCACAAACCCACTCTTGCTGCCGGGTATCACAAAACTCATTTTAACCAAGGTTTCCGGGGGGAGCCCTTCCATGAAGGTCACCATCAATACTCCTCCTTCAGAAATATCCGAGATCCGCGTCTGAATTTCCACGATACTGTCGCTGAGAGGACAGGAGTACCGCGTGAGCGCGTGGATGTTCGCACGAGCATATTTCCTGCGGTCATTAAAATCGCGCAATCCATTTGTCATGACTTTCCCGGAATCCCTCATTCAAGTGTTTCGGCCCTTGCGGGACAAACCTTTATAAGGATAAGGGTACGCGCTCTCTCGAATAAAAGCAGTCTTTGAAGGATGGGGCATTGCCATGACCGTTTTCCTCCCATGCCTCCTATGCTAGAATAACGCCCTGGTTTCATGCTAAGAATCGCCTAATCCAATTCTTCTAGGCAGTCGATAACTATTGCGTATCGGGAAGCGGAGGAGTGCCAAGGGCATTTGACATCCCTGTAGCTTTAGAATGAGTCTTCCTGTCCAAGTTTTCATTCAATCAAGGATGACTTGAAGGGCACTGATCTCCGGTCATTTTTTTGATGATGGGCAAGCGTTGAAATATTAATTTAAAAGGAAAGGCAGAGGCTATGTCCGTGAACGAACCTAGGTCCGTCCCCGCCGTCGAAGATTGGGGCGTTGTGCTCCAGTCGGTTCCTTCCAAGAGCAAGAAAGAGATCATGAAGCACCTTGATAAGCTCTTTGGGCTCGATAAGCATGATGCCGAGCAAATCCTCTCGAATATGCCGTTGATCCTTGTGAATGATCTCTCCTTTGAGCTTGCTGCGCGCATCAAAAAGTTCTTTCAAAAACTCGGCGCGGTCGCGGAAATGACGAACCACGACATAATAAAGAAAAATTGTTTTCATGTTCTTTGGCCGCAGACACCGGACCTCTCTTTTTTCATGAAAGATGAGACCGGGCCCGAGGAGGCGCCTGTTCAGGAGAAAAAGGACGGTGCCAAGCCGGCAGAAATTCGACTTGTTGAGAAGAAGGCCACAAGCTATGAGAGGAAGCCGGAAATTCCAAAGATCCAAGAGGCCCCGTTACCCGCAAAGCCTGTCCCCGAGTCTCCGGCGGTAGTTCCGCATCATCCACCGGTCTCTCCGGAGCCGGCCCAAGTGTCTTCGACAGCCGCTCCTGACTTTCCATCGGCCCCCGAAAAACCTGTTCAAGAACCACCGCCGATCGTCCCTGACTCTCCACCGGCCCCTGCAAAGCCTGTTCAGAAATCTCCGGCGAGTGCTCCTCGTCCTCGTCAGGTCTCCGAAGAAAAACCGGAAGTTTCTGCATCAGACGTCGATTCGGGTTGGGAGCGGCGCGGCAAAGAAATGAATGAAAAACTCCGGAAGATCCATGATGAAAAACAGGAGTTGAATTTGCGGCACGCGGAAGCAATTGAAAAAATAAAAAATGAGTTTCAGCAACAGCTTGAGGAAGAGAAGAAAAAGGGTAGTGAGGTCGCTAAAGCGAACGAAGAACTTCTGCGGCGCGGGGAAGCGATCGAAAAAATGAAGAATGAATTTCAACAGCAGCTTGA
>CAZPCF010000008.1:0-14861 GCA_964585045.1 uncultured bacterium | reverse complement strand
GGAAGAGAAGAAAAAGAGCGGTGAGATCGCCAAAAAGACGGACGAGGAACTTCTGCGGCGCGCGGAAGCGATCGAAAAAATGAAGGATGAATTTCAACAGCAGCTTGAGGAAGAGAAGAAAAAGAGCGGTGAGATCGCCAAAAAGACGGACGAGGAACTTCTGAGACGCGCGGAAGCGATCGAAAAAATGAAGGATGAATTTCAACGGCAGCTCGAGGAAGAAAAGAAAAAGAGCGGCGAGATCGCCCATAAGGCAGACGAAGAACTTCGAAAAGAAGCTCAGAGGCATGAGGCGTTGACCCGGGAAGTGGAAGAGTTGTGCTCCAGGGCCCTAGCCTTAGGTGAGAAGATTCGCGAACTTGAGGCGAGCCTGAAAGAAAAGACCTCCTTGGTCGAACAGTTGGGTCAGCAGAAAGAGGGCCTCACCCGGCAGTCTGAAAAAGTTGCAGCGGAAGCTCAGCATGAGCTCGCAGCTCTCCGGAGCCGTGAACAGGAATTCCTTCGGAAGATCGAGGGACTGGAGCGGAACGTTCAGGAGATGACGGAGTCTCTGCGATCCCGGGATCGTGCGCTTGATCAGCTCGAGAAACAGATATTGGAAATTACCGAAATACCCTTATCTCCAAAAACCAAGCCGGCCGGAGGCCAAGATCTTCTTTCCCGAGAGGGTTTGAAATGAAGTATCCCATTGAAGATCAGATAAACGAATTGCTCAAAAGCGGCCGTATCACAGAAGCGGCCGCTGAAATTTTGATCCGGCACTATGCCAAACAACCGGACCAGTTCAAGGAAGAAATGGCCGCGGCTCCGGAAGAGGCCAATCGGGCGCATCTCATGAGGCTTATCGATCTTTTGGAAAAGAAGAATGAAATGCGAAAAGCCCCCGCTCCTCCGGAAGATCCCGCTCTCCAAAAAGAAAATCCTCCGGACGTCTCCGCGCAATCCTCTCCCGAAGATCAGGAGAGATCCCCGATGTCGCCTGATATTTCTCGCTTGGAGTCCGAAAAGGAAGTGCTGGAGATCCATAACGAGAATCTAAGAAGAAGATGTGAAGCGCTTGAGGCCGCGCTTGAGGCCGAAAAAGAATCTCACGGGGAATTTGAAAAAAAAACGGCCGATTATACGAAAAAATATGCTGACGCGGAAGAGGCGGAAAGGCGGGTCCGGAGCGCTGAGGAAAGTAAGAAGAAAGCTTTGGAGGAAGAGCACCGTCAGCTTCTCGAGGAGGTCCGCCGGACACATAAGAACGAGAAGCTGGATCTCGAGAAAGCTCTTGAAGGGCGTTCTGCGGAGCTGGTGGCCTTGGGACAAGAGAAGGAGCGTCTCGCGAAAGAGCTTGCAAGAAGCCAAGAGGAAAAAAGTAAGGCGTCCGCGGGGATCAAAAGATTAGAGGAAAGCACGGTGCAAGCGGAATGGCTGAAGAAGCGCAATGCCGACCTCGAAAGTGAGTTAGCCCGGATAAAGAGCGAAAGGGATGAGAAGGTCCGCGCTCTGGGAGATCTGGCAAAAACGGTCAAAGAATTGGAGGCCCGTTTGAGCGAAAAGGGGACCGCGCAAGCCACCCTCGAATAAGAGCTGAAAAAAGAGAAAGAAATGCGCGCGAAGATCCAAAGCCAAAAGCAAAGTCTGGAAAAAACTTTGCAGGAGCTTGAAGGACAAATAAACGCATTGTCTTAGTCCCCGCCGAAACGGAAGTTGCAGTTTTTTACGGACCCTTCGGTTCGATAGATGATATTCCCTCCGGAAAACCGCTTCCTTTAAAGTAAAAAACCTCATCGGGTGTGATTACCGGGGACTTTTTTATTTTTCGCCTCACTTGCAGTGCAAGCGAAGACGAATCCGCCTTGCAGGGTGGCGGAGTAAAGGATAAAATACGGCCATGTTCAAAAGCTTCGCGGCCCGTCTTTCGATCGTTTTTTTTCTCTCGAGCGCACTTGTGCTCGCGGGCATTTTTACTTTTTTCTACTTCAAAGCGACGAAACTCCGCGACGATGCCTTCCAACAATATCTTGCGAATTTCACCGAGGTAAGTACCCGCTTTATTCCCGGCGAAGAAGTTCTGACCGTCCCGCTCACGAAAGGCTGCGACCAATTACCCCAAACGCAGGATCTGATAAAAAAACTCCGGAGCATTCGCGCGGTCGATAGGGATATTTTTGATGCTTATATCATGGTGAAGGACCCAGATCCGAATTATGTCCGGTTTGTGACGAATGCCGACCGGGAACGGACTCCGGTGGGTTGCGGGGAACGCTATGAGATCCGCGATGAACCGGGGATCCGTGCCGGGTTCAAGAGCCCCTATGCGAGCATGGTTCCGGGTACGGACAAGTGGGGTACCTGGGTCTCTGCTTTTGCCCCCATTAAAACCCGTTCGGGAGAGATCGTCGGGATCCTCGGGGTGGATATCGCCCAACAAACGGTTCTGGAGATCCGGCAGGAATTTTCCAGCCTTTTTCTGATCTCGATCGGAGCTTGCCTCGGTTTTTCGCTCGTAGTTGGTCTTTTGAGCTCGTTTTGGCTTACAAGACCGATACGCCGGGTGGTCAAGGGGATGGAAACGGTGGGGGGCGGCGATCTCGAACACAAACTGGAGCATTTTGACGAAACCGAATTCAATCGTATGTCCGGGATCTTCAACAAAATGACCGGGTCCCTCAAGCGCATGATGCTTGAACTGGCAGAGACGGTACGCGAAAATGAAAGAGTGAGGCGTGAGATCGAGATCGCGACCGAGATCCAACAGTCGATCTTTCCGAAACATCCTCCCGAAGTCGAAGGGCTTGAGATCGAGGCCAAAAGCGTTCCTGCCAAGGAAGTGGGAGGGGATTACTACGATTTTTTTCCGACGTCTTCCGGCGACCAGATCGGTTTTATTATTGCCGATGCTTCCGGGAAAGGGCTTCCCGGCACTCTCTATATGACACGCTCCCGGAGTGTTTTCAGGGTGATCTCTTCGGAAGAAGTGCATCCGGGGGCGACCTTGAGCCGTTCGAATAATTATATTGCGGCAGATGCCTCCTCGGGGAAGGGAATGTTCATCACGGTCCTCTACATGCTTTATGATAAGGCGAAGAAGCAAATGACCTGCGCCAACGCGGGCCACTATCCTCCCTTGTGGTTCAAAGCCAAGGAGAAGGTCTTTGTCGAGATCACAACGAGCGGGGTCCCCGTGGGGATCCTGCCCGAACAAACTTATCAGGAAGAGACGATCCAACTTGCTCCGCAAGACCTCCTGATCATGTATACGGACGGAGTGACCGAGGCAAGAGCGGCTCACGGCGAAATGTTCGGGGTCGAGAGACTCAAACGATTGGTCGAGCAGAACAGTTCACTCGGCGCGCATGATCTTTTTGTGAAGATCGAGGCCGGGATCAAGGAATTCATCGGCCAAGCCCCGCCATTTGACGACCTGACACTCATCGTGGTCCGGGTCAAGTAGCCATCCACGAACCCGCATTGCAAGATATTCGCTAGGCGTCGCCCACTTTTTTTCGTTATTTTTCCCTTGATCAAGAGCTCCGTCGGGAAGTGTGTTGCGGCAACGTTCGCCATGATTCTCCATCAAGAAATAAACTGGAAATTATGACTGTCCAAGTCGCCATTGATGAAAAGTAAATAAAGACTTGGGCGCCGTGCCTCAACGAGGCATGGCTTCACTCGCGAGCGTCGGCCTCGATGTGAAGCCTTGGCTCTCGGCCTTCTTAGCGTGGCGCAACACACTTCCCGCTCTACGCTCAAGAGAAGGCGAAGGGTTTGAGACGAGGCATACTAGTCCCAATACCTATCAATTTCATCGTTAATGAAATTGGGCTGTCTTTGTCGCCATTCTGGAAATGAATGAAAAACAAGGACTGGAGGGCGAACGAGGGAATCCACGCCGGGGATTCCCGAATGGTGACGAGGCTCAGGCCCTAAGCATTCTCTTGGATAAGAGTTTGAAGTCAGATCGGGATGTGCATGCTTTTCTCCTTGAATTTAAAGGACTTATGACTAGTATGGTAACGCTTTCTTCCTTTTTAGAAACCTGAGGCCAAGTTTTAAAATAGCCAATGCCTAAAATGAACCGATCCTGCAATCTTTTTTTTCTCTTCGCCCTCGCGTCTTTTCTTTCGATCTCATTTTCCGGCTGCCGGACTCTGGAAGTTGCTCCCAATTCGTCCAGTACGTGGACGCCTCCCCCCTGGTATGACAAGACTCCCAAAGCGGAAACCGTGCTCGAGGAGACAAAACCCGCTACCGATAAACCCATGAAGCTCATTGAGTTGATCGGAGTTGGACTCCAACACAATCCCCAGACGAAGCAGGCGTGGCAGCAGGCCCTTTCGGCCAAGGCACAGGTCGGAGAGGCCCGGAGCGAATGGTATCCAAAGATCGATCTTGCGCAGGACTTTGAAACGATCCATACGGTTTCCAACCGGCCTCTGCAAAGTATCAATCAAGGCGATATCGGCATGAGTCTGACCATGTCCTACCTGCTTGTTGATTTCGGTGGCCGGAGCGCCAGGGTCGAACAGGCCATCCAGAAACTGCTTGCAGCCAATTTCCAATTCAACCAGGTTTTCCAGGACATCCTGCTCAATATCTCGACCGCTTACTTTGAATTTTACAGCACGACCGCGCTCCTCGAGGCTGCCGAGATGGACCTCAAGGACGCCAAGGCGGCGATGGATGCAACCCAGGAGAAATTCGCGGCCGGCGTCCAGGCAAAACTGGATGTTCTTCAAACTACCGCCCAATACGAAAAGATGGTCTACCAGCTGGAGTCTGCTCGAGGGAATCTCAAGATCTCAGAAGGGCAGCTTGCTAACGCGCTCGGTTTTCCCGCAGGGACGGCGATGAACATCATGCTGCCGGAGAAGAACGTGGAGTTCAAGGTGG
Organism: uncultured bacterium; assembly: GCA_964585045.1. Classification (GTDB taxonomy): domain Bacteria; phylum Omnitrophota; class Omnitrophia; order Omnitrophales; family Aquincolibacteriaceae; genus Aquincolibacterium. The sequence goes on along the minus strand of CAZPCF010000008.1, from coordinate 9,980 downwards.
GTGCCAAGACGGTGAGTCAACTGATCGAGGAAGGTCTGGCCAAGCGTCCCGATATTGCCTCGGAACGGGCGAAACTGGCCGACAAGGTCGCGGCGATCAAAGTCGCCAAGTCGGCTCTGTGGCCTACCGTGAATGCCGAGACCTCTGGAAGTAATGATTGGTACCGGTATTTCGGTCGCCACGGGCTGAATTACGATGCTCAGCATAATTATGGGTATGCGGCCGGGGTGAACGTGAAGTGGCCAGTTTTCGAGGGTTTTGACACAGTATCCAAGATCAAGGCCGCCGAGGCCGATGCCAAAGCCGAGTTTGAAAACTTGCGGCAAACAGAGCTGAGCGCTACCGCAGATGTCTGGGAAAAATACTACGCTTTTGTGACGGCGATGCGAAAGCTGGATGCCAGCAAGGCCTATCTGGATGCTTCGCAGGGTGCGTACGATCTTTCGATGGAAGGTTATAAATCGGGCCTCAAAAGCATTCTGGATGTTTTGAACGCCGAGGCCGACCTTTCGGACTCCCGAAGCCAGGTCATCAAATCCCGTAAGGAACTTTACACCAGTTTTGCCCAATTGATACGCGCGACCGGTACGATCAACGAACGAACAGACGCGGCCAGGGCCAAGACCGGTTCTACGATCGAGCTTTAATCATTACCCCTCATTAAGGAAAAAGAGAGGAGATCTTCAAAATGCGATCATCCCATACAAAAATCCCTTTGGTGGTAAGCGGGGTCTTATTGACGCTGATGCTAGTGTCTGTGAGCGGGTGCTCCGCGAAAAAAGGGCCTTCCGCCATGCCCCCACGCCCCGTCCAGACCGCCGTTGCTGTCCAAAAGGACGTCCCCTATTACATCGAGGCCTTCGGCAATCTGACGGCCCTGGAGAATGTGGACATCAAATCCCAGGTGACGGGGAAGATCTTGGAAGCTGATTTCAAGGAAGGACAGCGCGTCGCGCAAGGGGATCTGCTTTTTTTGATCGATCCGGCGGAATATAAAGCCGAGCTTGAGAAAGCGCAAGCGGCCCTGAAGGTGGATCAGGTCGATCTCAAGATGAAGAAGGACACGCTCGAGAGGAACCGTCCGCTTGTGGGGAAGGAACTTGTGTCCCAGCAGGATTTTGAAAAATATCAAACAGATGTGGATTCGGAAGAAGCACAGATCGCACTGGATGAAGCGAACGTTGCGTTGGCTCAGATCAACCTGGATTATTGCTCCATTAAGTCACCCGTGAACGGGATCATCGGAAAGCGTTTGGTCGATCCTGGAAATATCGTATTGGCCAATAATGGGCCGGCCCTTGCCAATGTGAAAGCGATCGATACTCTCTACGTGGATTTTACGGTCACCGACCGCCAGCTTCAAGAGATCCGGAATGCGATGGCCGCGGGTATTTTGAGAGTAGAAGTCCGTGTTCCGAATGACGGAAAGCCTTATGTCGGAGAATTAAAACTTATCGAAAACTCGATCGACAATACGACCGGCACCATTTCCTTGCGGGCAATCGTTTCCAATGGGAATAATGCCTTGTGGGCGGGTCAATTCGTTTATGCAAAATTGATTTTGGGGATCCAGAAAAATGCCGTGTTGATCCCTTACTCGGCCGCGCAATTGGGACAAAAGGGATCCTTCGCTTTTGTTGTGACACCGGAGGACACGGCAGACCTCCGGCTTTTGAAGACCGGAAGCCGGCAGGGGGATGATATCGTGGTGGAGCAGGGCATCAAAGGGGGCGAGAGGGTCGTCACTACCGGGCAGATGGGACTAAGTTCCGGCGCACCTGTAAAAGAGATCTTGGCCGGAGATGAGCAGAAATAAAGCAAAAGGGGACAGGCATTCATTGACTGCCCAAGTCTTAATTTTCTTTTCATAAAGGGTGACTTGGACTGTACTGATTACCCGTTAGTTTTTTAATGGAGAATCAGTGCTGCCTGTCCCCTTTTTACACGATCATAAGGACAAGCGATGAGTTTTACGGAAGGCTTCATAAAAAAACCGATCATGACGACGCTTCTTATGGTGCTCGTCCTGCTTTTCGGCACCGCCGCATTCTTTAGCCTGCCCATCAGCGATCTTCCGGTGGTGGATTCCCCCGTGATCACCGTGACGGTAGGTTATCCGGGGGCGAGTCCAGACACCATGGCATCGACCGTGGCCGCGCCGCTTGAAAGCCAGTTCATGCAGATCCCCGGGCTCAAATCGATCATTTCCACCAATACGGACAGCCAAACGCAGATCATGCTTACATTTGATCTGGACCGGAGCATCGACCTCGCGGCCCCGGACGTTCAGGCCGCCATTTCGCGCGCGCAGGCGAATCTCCCGACCGATCTTCCAGCGCCGCCCACTTACACCAAAACGAACCCCTCCGACACACCGATCATGTATCTCATGGTTTCGTCCGATAGCCTGACCCCCGGCCAGCTTTACGATTATGCGAACCGGACGATCGGCCAGAGGATCTCGATGATCGAGGGCGTTTCGCAGGTCCAGGTCTACGGTTCACAATCGGCGATCCGTATCCAGGTCGATCCCGCCAAGCTTGCCGCCTACGAGATCGGGTTGAATGATATTGCCGCGGTTGTTCAAACGGGAACCGTGACAGTTCCCGGGGGAAGCCTGAACGGGAATATGCGTACTTTTTCGATCCAGCCTCAGGGTCAGATGATCGATGCCAAGGAATATGAAGCGCTGATCGTGACTTACCGGAACGGCGCTCCCATCCGGTTGCGGGATGTTGCGACTTGCGTGAACAGTACGGAGAGTGATGTTGTGAATGTCATGGCCTCCAGGGAGCCCGGCGAGAAGATGCACACGGGCGTGGCTTTTATCCCGATCTACCGGCAGGTCGGATCGAATACCGTGGCTCTTGCCGAACGTATCAAGGAGACGGTAGAGGAATTGAAACTTGAGATCCCGGGATCGGTCCAGCTCAGCGTCTACTACGACAAATCCGAATCGATCATCGAATCCATCGACGATGTAAAGAACACGATCCTCATTGCGCTTGTGCTGGTCATTCTCGTTATTTTTATTTTCCTCGGACGTTTGTCAGACACCATCATCCCCGCGATGACGTTGCCGGTTTCGATCATTGCCTCGTTCCTTGTCATGAAAGCCCTTAATTTCAGCCTGGATAATCTGTCGCTTATGGGGATCATCCTTGCGGTCGGGTTCGTCGTAGATGACGGGATCGTGGTGCTTGAGAACACGGTCCGTCTTATCGAGCAAGGTATGAAACCTTTCCCTGCCGCGATCAAAAGCGCCCGGGAGATCACCTTCACGATCATTTCCATGACGCTCTCTTTGGCCGTTATTTTTATTCCGCTCGTGTTCATGGGGGGTGTCGTCGGAAGGATCTTCAGGGAATTCGCGGTCACGGTGGTCGTCACGATCCTTTGTTCGGGCGTGGTATCGCTCACCCTTAGCCCCATGATGTGCGCGCGAATGTTGAAGGCCAAGGGGGAAGGCAAGGAAAAGGAAAGCTGGGTCCAGAGGATCATGAATCCGTTCATGGATAAGGTGATCGGGGGATACAGCATTCTTCTCAGAAAGATCCTGCTGCGGCCTTTCATTACGATCGTTCTTTGGGTGGCTTGTTTGGGTGGGACTATTTATCTTTTTAATGTGCTGCCCCAGACATTCCTTCCCGATGGCGATAGCGGCGCGATCATGGGGGGTACGTTGATGCCTCTTGGGACCTCGACAAAACAGGCCCGTGAGTATCAGGCCCAGGTGAACAAGGTTCTTGAGGCGGATCCCAATATTGAAAAGATGTTGACCGCCACCGGGCTTCAGACCGGTTCCGACCAGAGTACCGGGTTCATCCACATTGTGCTCAAACCTTCCGGAAAACGCCTTCCGATGGCGAAAGCCGTAGCGGAGCTACGCAGCAAGCTGGCCAAGATCGCCGGCGGGTTCGCGTTTATTAAAGCAACACCTTCCCTTCAGATCAGTACGGGCGGGGAAAGCACCGCTTCGGGGAGCAGATATTCCTATACCATCCGCGGCGCAGACCAGGCAAAAGTTTATGAAAGCGCGATGCAGATCGAAAAGGAGTTGCGGGCGCATCCCGGATTCCTGGATGTGCAGAACAGCGTCAAATTGAACCTGCCGACCTTGAACGCGACGATCTTGCGGGACCGGGCGTCGACCTTGGGGATCACGGCGGAGGATATCGAATATGCCTTGTCACTTGCTTATGCCCAAGGCAAAGTGACGCTGTATAAAACCCAGATCGATCAATACCAGGTGATCGTAGAAGTTGAAAAAGAATACCAAAAAGTTCCGGAAGACCTCTCCCGCATTTATGTCAAGGCAAGCGCTACGGGGAAAATGGTGCCTCTAAGTTCTGTGCTGGAATGGACCGAAGTGGTGACCCCTCAGAACGTGCCGCACGATTCGCAGTTGAATTCGGGGACGATCTCGTTCAACCTCAAGGAAGGGGTTCCGCTCGGAGATGCGACAAAATTTATCAGCGAAACGGCGGAAAAGATCCTCCCGGCAGAGGTCACCGGGAAACTGCAGGGAGAGGCGGAAGAATTTTCGGATGCGATCGCGAGCCTTGCCATCCTGATCCTGATCGCGATCCTTATTAAATATGTGATCCTGGGCATTCTCTATGAAAGTTATGTGCATCCATTCACGATCATTACCACACTCCCGGTGGGAACGCTCGGGGGGCTTGCCACGCTTTGGATCTTCCACTCGGAGATGTCCCTTTACGCTTACGTCGGGGTCTTTATGCTGCTCGGTATTGTGGCGAAAAACGGCATCATGATGGTGGACTTTGCCAATCAGGGCCTTGCCGAAGGGAAGAGCAATTTTGACGCGATCCATGATGCGAGCGTTGTGCGTTTCCGGCCGATCCTCATGACGGGACTTGCGGCGATCATGGGGGCGCTTCCTATCGCGTTGGGTTATGGTGCAGACGGTTCTTCGCGTGTTCCGCTCGGACTTGTGGTGGTCGGAGGCCTTGCCTTTTCCCAGGTCGTGACACTTTTTGTGACGCCCGGTCTTTTTCTTTACATGCAGGCTTTCCAGGAAAAATTTCTTGATCGCTTCGAGCTGACTCGTGCCGGTTCTTCAAGGAAAAATGAAAGTTGATCTGGTCCTGGACGTCGTGCCCTGAACGGGCACGGGGAGCATTTTTGGGCCGTGGACGTGCGGGCGAAGTTAAGAGACGAGGAGAGTTCATGAAAATAACTCGAGGGGAGATGGTGCTCCTGATGCTCGTGCTCGCCGGATGTGCGACCACGGAGATCCATACGGACTATGACTGCAAAGCGGATTTTTCAGGGCTCAAGACATTTGCGTGGGTCCCGGATATGAAGCAGGAGTCTCAAGATCCCCGGATCGATAATGAGGTTACGGATGCCAGGATCCGGACGGCAGTGGAAAATGTCCTGACCGCGAAGGGATACCGAAAGACCGAAGCAGGGCAGGCCGACTTTTGGGTGACGTATCAGGCCGCCATTGAGGAGAAACTCGACGCGAAGATGACCAACTTTCCCTACACCACTCCATCCACGCGAGACATCGCGAACGGGAATTTTGCACAAGACTTGACATGGGCCTACGGCGGGTCGCAAACTTTTCTGAGTCATTACGAGGAGGGGACGCTGATCTTGGATATCGTGAATCCCAAGGACCGGAAACTGATGTGGCGCGGAACGGCCCAGGCCACCCTCGAGGGAGGGCGGGATTCGGCGAAAAAAGAAGCCCGTCTCAACGCGGGTATTCAGAAAATTTTCGCGACCTTTCCCCCGAAATAATTTAAAATATTATAGGATCCTTCAAAAAAAGAGGTTTCGATGAAAAGCAGGACTTTTTTCTTCAGTTTTAAGACCCGGGTCACGCTGGTGCTGATCCTTGCGATGGTCTTTGTGACGGTGCTGAATAATTTTTTCGTCTACCACTTCAGTCTTGCCTCTTATTTTGAGCAACTCCGGAACTCCCTGATCGTTATTGCCAAGACAGCCTCTTTGGCCGTGGATGCAGAGGCGCTTCAAAAGATCCCTTTGGCAAAAGACGGTGTCAGGAGCCCCGCTTATCGTGAAGTGGCTGCGAAGCTCAATAAGGTCCTGGAAATGAACAAGCCGCTTCAATTCATCTATATCCTTGCGAAAACAAAAACCCCCGGAAAATTACGATTTCTGGTCGATACCGAAGCGGTCGGCCGGGAGGTCTCCGGGAGCAGAGGCTCGGCGAGTCCGGGAGATCTTTACGATGCCAGCCGTTTTCCGGAAATGTTAAAAGGTTTCACCGCTCCGTCTGCCGATCGTAAGCTCCAGACCGATCCATGGGGAGTGACGCTCTCAGGTTACGCGCCGATCTTCGGAAAAGACGGAAAGGTGGTCGCGATCCTGGGAGTGGACATCCTGGCAGACGATATTAAGAAAATGCAGCAAGAGATCGGAAGACGTACGGTGGTGGTGCTGTCCGCGGGGGTTTTGCTGTGCTGCTTTCTCGGGATATTGATCGCCGGAAGTGTTTCGGACCCGGTAAAAAAACTTGCGGAGGGCACGCGCCAGCTGGCCGAGGACAATCTGGATTACCGTGTCGCAGTACGATCCCGGGATGAGATCGGGGAATTAGCGGATTCTTTTAACAAGATGGCTGTGAGCCTTTTTGGGTCCCGGCAGCGCCTGCAAAATTATTTTTTCAAGGTAACGCAATCACTTGTGCGGGCCCTTGAGGCCAAGGACCGCTACACTCAGGGACATTCGGAGCGTGTGGCCCACTTGGCGCGCCAGGTCGCCCTGGAGCTTGGCGTGAGCCCGGAAAAAGCGGAACTGATCTGGTGCGTGGCCGAGCTTCATGATATCGGGAAGCTTGTGATCCATGAGGCGATCCTGAACAAAAAAGAAAAACTAAGTCCCGAGGAATGGGAGATCATTAGGGAACATCCTGTGACCGGTGAAAAGATCCTCGAGCCGGTTTTGGATGAGGAGCTGTTGCGTGTGATACGTTCGCACCACGAGCGCGTGGATGGGACGGGTTACCCGGACGGCCTCAAGGGCGAAGAGATCGACCGGTCGTCGCAGATCGTTTCCATTGCCGATGCTTACGATGCCATGACCTCCATCCGGTCTTACCGTAAACCGTTGACGCGCGAGGAAGCGATAAAAGAGATCAAGCGTGTAAGCGGTACCCAATTCCGTCCCGAGGTCGTGGAGGCCTTTCTCAAAGTGATCAGCCATCCTGAAAACAGGTGACAGTCACCCAAAAAGTGACTGTCACCTGTTGGGTGACTGTCACCTGTCTCTTCCTGATCACAGCCTTTCCGGCTCCTGCGAGATGCGAGCGATCAACACCTCTTGCGCGTCGTGGCCTTTTCGTCTCCCTGATCCAGAACCCGCCGACGCTTTCAGGCCGCGAAGCCATCATGGAACTGATCCATTTCGCGAAGAAAGCCAAGATCAAGATTCTCTTCGTGCAGATCTATCGCGCGAATCAGGCTTGGTTCCCTTCCAAGGTTGGGGATACTACGCTCTATGAAGCCGCTTTGAAGACGCTGGGGGAGGATCCTTTCGCGTTTCTGGTCCGGTCAGCGCATGACGCGGGGATCGAGGTGCACGCCTGGCTCAATATATTGAGCTTGAGCGCGAATGAAGACGCTCCGCTCCTCAAAAAATACGGGCCCGGTATTCTCACGCGGAATCTTGAAGAAAAAAAGGAACTCGCAGATTACAAGATCGACAGCCAGTATTTTCTCGAGCCGGGGGATACGCGGGTGCGAAAAGAGCTCGTCGCGATGGTGGAAGAGATCGTCCGGGCCTACCCCGCACTGGACGGCGTTCAATTTGATTACATCCGCTATCCGGACAAGCATCCGCGGTACGGCTATACCCGGATCAACATGGACCGTTTTAAGAGATCGACCGGCCTTGCAACGATCAAAGAGGGGAGCCGGGCCTGGAATGACTGGAAGCGCGCTCAGGTGACGGAACTCCTGAAGCTTCTCGTCGAAAAGGCGCGGGCTCTCCGCCCCACCCTTCAGGTTTCCGCGACAGGGTGTATGTCCTACGCCCGGGCACTTTATGAAGCATTTCAGGACTGGCCGTCCTGGATCAACACCGGTCTTGTAGATTTCGTGACGGTCATGAATTATTCCCCGGACCCGGCCGAATATGAACGATGGAGCAAGGTGGCCAAGTCGAAGGTCCTGGATCCCAAGCAGTTGTATCTCGGCGTCGGTGCTTATAAGCTGGTACGTTCTCCGGAGATTTTTGAAAAGGAATTCCGATTTTGCGAAGAGTCGGGGGGCGGACTCTGCGCCATTTTCCACTACGGCAGCCTTCTGGAAAATCCGGTTCTTGCCGATGCTTTGTTAAAGAACCCATATGAAGAATCCTAAGCAAATCTTTCGAAATCGTGAGACCATTGAAAGGCTTTCCGTCTGGCCGCGTGGGGGCTGAATATGCCAAAGATCATTCTTTATAATCCAAAGGAAAAAACCCGCTTTAAGGTCCCCTATATTCCGTTCTCGCTTCTGACCGTTGCAAGCTCCTTGCACCAGGCAGGCTTTGAGGTCAGGATCATCGACGCACGGATCGAGAAGGATCCGCATCGAATGTTGCTGCGGGAGTTTTCCTCGCCAGTGTTATTTTTGGGGATGACTCTCATCACAGGCTCGGCCATTGAGGATGTGCTGACGGCCGCCCGGCTCGCAAAAAAGGCACAACCCGGGCTTAAGATCGTTATGGGGGGGGTACATGCCTCGCTGCTTCCCAAGGAGACTGCGGCCCATGCGCTAACCGATTTTGTGGTCATTGGGGCGGGAGAAGTTACCGCGGTGAAGCTGGCTGAACGGCTCCGGGACGGAGAATCCTGCGAGGGGTTGCCTGGCATTGCGTTCTCCGAAGAAGGGAGTGTCCAGGTCAATCCCGAAGCACCCTTCCCCGGATCTCGGGATTTTCCCGAGATCAACTACACCCTGCTGGATCTTACCCGCTATATTAAGAAAGATGCAACGGGAATGCGATGCCTTGATTATCTGTCAAGCAGGGGGTGCCCTCATCTGTGTACCTATTGTGCCATCAGCAAACTCTGGAAAGAAAAGATCTACTACTACTCCGCGGAAAAGATGGTCGACGAGATCCGGGACTGGACGGAGAGATACCAGATTGACAGTATCCGGTTTCTGGACGACAATTTTTTTGTGGACCGGGACAGGGTGAAGCGGTTCTGTGACGGGATCCTTGAGCGGCAACTCCGGGTCCGTTTCTGGTCCATGTGCCGGATCCAGTATTTTGCCCGTTTTGAGGGCGCCTTTCTCGAGAAACTGAAACAAGCCGGTTTTATGACATTCAATTTCGGGGCGGAGTCCGGTTCCCAGAAGATCCTGGACCGGATCAAAAAAGGGATCCGGGTTGAACAAATATTGGACACAGCCCGGAAATGCCATGAGCGAGGATTCCGGGCCCAGTTCAGTTTCATGATGGCGTTCCCATTCGAGGATGAAAAAGATCTGGAACAAACAATGGGCCTGATCGACCGGATCCACGCCATCGATCCGGACTTTGATTGCCAGCTCTTTCCTTACACGCCTTTTCCACAAACAGATCTCGCCCGGGAATGCCTGGATCACGGTTTTCAGCCCCCCGCCCGCCTCGAAGACTGGGCCCGGTTTGAATATGGGTGCATTAAAATGCCCTGGCTGTCCGAGGCAATGCGTGAGAGGATCGACACCCTGACCACCCTGGCTTGGTTCGCTTTTACCTCCGAGACAGCGATCAAGCTGGGAGGCCTCAAGGGCCGGATATTCATTTTGATGGGGAACCTTGCGCGGTGGCGGTGGCGGCACCGGTTTTTTTCGTGGCCCCTGGAGTGGAAATTGATCAATTGGATCGCCCGGAGGTCATAAAGATCTTTAGGTCTCGTGCAATAATCCGCAGGAGGGCAAGATGAAACGGATGGAAATAGCAAAGAAGTTCTATTCTCAGGCGCAGAAAATGACGATCGGGATGGCGGCCTCGGT
>CAZPCF010000007.1:15473-20791 GCA_964585045.1 uncultured bacterium | reverse complement strand
GGAAAAAAAACGGTCTTCGATCATCCCGTTGCGCTGGGTTTCAAAAAAGATCTCGTTGGCGGTGTACGGCTGGAACTCAAGCGGTGTCCACTTCCAGGGAGCCGTCAGCGTGACCAGGTTCCGGTAACGCACTGAAAATCGCGCATCCTGCCGGATCCGGAATTCCAACATATTGCGGTCTTCCAGAGAAAAACCTTTGTAGGAGTATTGGGGTGTGAAATAGATGCGCGGCACCTGGTCCCAATACCAGTTATCGTCTTTCTTCTTGTTGGTCCGCGAGCTGCGGATCTCCTGATACTCGGCCCCCATGGCCAGATATTTGCACGGCTTATAGTCCGCCCCCACATGCGTTTCGGCGTAATAAAGACCGTTGTGATCCCGGAAACGAAGCTCCTCGCCGGCTTTCATTTTCCATTGAGCATTCAGCTTTTTTTCAAGGTCGTAAGTATTCCAAATCCCGAAGTCTTCGTCTTTGGCCGGTGAAGCAAAGACCGGAGGGATAAGAACTCCTTGGATTAGGAGCAAGCCGATCGCAAAAATGATGGCCGCTAAAAAGGCCCTTCGGAGATTTCCGAAATAGGATGGCATGTACGTCCTTTGTATTTTACTGTCAGGCCCGACCCAGAACTTGATTCGGGAATCAGGTTTTGAGTGAACGACCGCTTTTAACTTTTAGCGAGAAGCTCGTTCACCTTGGCCATGACAGCGAAGGCATCAGCCACATAGAGCACATCGGCCTTGCCCTGGGCCCAGCCACAATTGGCGTCGGTGTTGACCGCGCGACGTTCATTGATAAAGCGCCAGCCAACCACGTGCGGTTCTTCGCCATGGCAGCAGGTGGAAAGGCCCTTCGGATGGCGCGGCGTGGAACCGGTCTGCCCGACCTGGTTGAGATGACTCATACAGGAAAGCACCGCTTCCCCCTCCGAACCCTGATCGACAAGCGATTTACTGCTCCCAAGTGACGCCTTGGCGTGCTTTAAAAAATCGAGAATGTGTTTTTCGGCTTCCTTAGTATGGATCTGGCCGTCCGTTTGTTTCTTGGTCCATCCCGCACCCGCTACAAGCAACACCGCGGCGTCTGGCCGAATGGTCTGCGCGTCCGCAGATGGAGCCTCAACACCGGTTACCTTCGTGCGTTTTTCTTTGTCGGTCACAGCCACGGCGATAGCTTCTACTTTCGCGGAACCCTTCGCTCCCTGCCATGGTTGGAACACTCCGGAATCCACGGCAAGGATCCACGGTCGCGCCGCGCGCGTCAAAATTGCCATCATTCGCTGACGGTAATACCAACGCTGGATCTGCAGAACGCCGTCCGTGATCTGAATGCCGCTCACATGCGTATCGATCGTAGCCTTGAGACGGAATGCTGCGCCGGGTAGTGCCCTGGAAAAACGGGAGGTTGCCGGCGCAATAATGATCGTCGCTCCTGAAGCGGCTCCGATCGCGTCCACAGCCTTCACATCTGTCGCGTAACGTGAGGTTCCGAAATCAGTTCCGCTCACGCCAAAAATCTTCGAGGCGCCACACGCGGCAATAGAATCCGCAGCCGCCTGGACATTCTCCCCGACAAGTCCGACTGTGAGGGTCGACCCTGCGAGACCTTTCTGGATCTCGAGTGCCGCGTTTAAAGTTTCAAATGCGACCTTCGGCAGAAGACCGTTTGTATCCGTGTGAGCTAAAAAGAGTATTTTTTCCATAGGACTAGCCCTTTATCCAGGTTGCGATTTCTTTAGCGATCTCTTCAACCGGTGTATCCTTGACGATACGGGTCTGCCGCTGCTGTTTGGGAAGCTCCACGCTGGCGAATTTGATCGCATCGGTTTTGAGCGCGGCCGGCTGCGCTTTCTGGAGAGCCGGCATGATGGTGCGCATGTTCGTCATCCCGACCTGCGGATTGTTCGGCGGTTCCGGAAGGTTCCCCGTCGCCCATCCGATCACGGCCGGAGCTCCGGCGCATGTGGAGACCTGATACTGCCCGCCTTCGATGCGCTCGAGGATCCTGAATGAACCGTCTGCCTGGACCTTGAGTTCGTCAGCCGCAAGGAAAACATCACTGATCCCGAGTCGCTCGGCGATCATTTGCATCGTGGTTCCTGCGTCACGCGAAGCGGAAGAACAGCCGCCGAACACGAGGAGCTTTGTCTTATCAAGCCCGGGGATCTTCTCGATCGCCCCGGCAAGTGCCGCCGCGACCTCCCCGGAATCCATAAAACCGCTCGCGGAACCGTCAAGGCACACCAGTTCGAACGGCACTTTCTGAGCGATGATCATCATGAGTTGCTGGAGCTTGGCTTTGGGTCCAAGGCTGATGAGCGTCACTTTGCTTCCCGGGTGCTGCTTCGCGAGATTTGCGGCCTCAAAGAGAGAGTGCCCCGCCCACGGGTCAAGCACCGAAGGCAGCATCATTTCATTTTTTAAGGCAGGTCCGGTCGGCCCCTGGATCGGCTCCAGCGTCTGGAGCGGATCCGGCACCAAACTTCCGCAGACAACGATGTTGAAGGTCATGAAATACCCCCTATGGGAAAGTGGCTAAGGATTGCGTTAAGGACGGGACATTATAATGAGGGTGTTCGGTTTCTGCCAGTGTAAAAAAGCGTAAAAAATAGACTTGTCGTAGGCAGATCTATTTTTCGACTTCGGCGAGGGCTTCTCCGGAGTCGTTCTCGAGATGAAAATTCAGGAATTCCCTGTTTCTGGGTAATTCCATCAAGAAACCGTTCTCTTCATCAATTTCGATGCGGGAGTTGTTGAGGCGGAAACTAAGCACATGCCCGCCTGCCGTCTTCTCTTTATTGAGGAAATGAAAATGGTATCCCGGGACATTGACCCCCTCCATATAGGGAGGAGTCCTGAATCCAATAAGTATCCCCTCTTGATCGTTCCATTCAAAGATCTGCTGTTCTTTGATGGCTTCGGTCAAAGCCGGAAAGGGTTTCTCTTGGCGGGCGGGACTACGGACTTGGATCGTTTCGAATTGTCCTTCCACTCTGAGGGCATACGGCACATTCTGCGACGGGAGCTGTTCATCCAAAAAACGGGTCAACTCTTTAAGGTCAACCGTGCGGTCTAAGGCGAATGTTCGATCGGCCTCAAAGAAAGTTACAGCCGCGAAAGGACTTTGGACGCTATCCTCCAGCAAATAAACCTTCCCGTCCGACCGGACCTGGTAAAAGGAATTGTCCAGGACGATCAGTTCCCCGTCCAAAGCGTCTAAGGTCCCCAAACCGAAATCACCGTGTTTTTTGATATCCTGGATGCTCATCGTTCCGCTGTAGCAGCCGGCCAGGAGGGCGTTGATGGGCGCGTTCTGAAAGACAACGTCCTTCTCGCGCGGAGAGTGGACGCAACCCGCCAAAAATAGAAGCATCAGGAATGGAAATTCGATTTTCATTTTTAGGGATCTACCGTTACACACTTACGCAGTGTGATATATCACACTGCGTAAGTGTGTAAGGTCATTAGTTAACGTTGGAGTGTAAGCCGCCGGAGCCCGCTCTGAAATCGACATTGGTGAGATCGCTGCCCTCTTCGCGCGCATAGGCGCAATTCCAAAGGCAGGCCGCGCAATGGATGCATTTTTCACGATCAAAGAGAGGAACGCCGCCGTCGGAGCCCGCCGTGATGGCCTGACCGGAGCACATCTCGATACAGACCTTGGTGCGGCACTTTTGGCATTTCCCAGCATCGAGGAAAACAACATGGTCCGCATAACCGTCCGCGGCTTGAACTTTGCCGCCCAAAAGCAGCGCGTCCTGGTGGGAAACGAGAAGCCTGCCGTCGTACTGGATCTTGGGCCACCCCGACGCGTCCATCAGGGCATCGTGCATGGAAGTATTTGTCTCATTCGCTTCCTTACGGGCTCTCTCGATCATTTCGGGGGTTGCTTTGCCCTTATAATAATTTTCCAACGAAGGAATACGCCTGTAGACGGGCTTGAGCTTCGCGGGGATATTGAGAAGTCCGTTCGTAAAACCCGCCATCCCCATCCCCAGCATGCCAAGCACAAAATTGTGACTAAACCCATCGCGCGCTTTTTTCGCAATCCGGTTGTCTTTCTCGACCCAGCTCGAGCGGCGCCTGGTCAAATATGCTGCCTCAAGATTTTCTTTGGTGAAAGGTTTCTTTTCCTTCAAAAGTTGGATCATGCCTTCCGCGAGCTGAACACCGGTCGTCCAGGCTTCATCGACCCCGGACCCTTTGAGCATGTTCGTGCTGCCGGAACCTTCTCCGACGCGGGCGAAACCGTCGCCCACGATAAACGGCTCCCCGCGCATCCCGGCTTCCTGCAAACTTTTCGCGCCCCAGGACTTCAGGGTCGCGCCCTGCAGGTGTTTCCAAAGCTTGGGGTGCTGCATCCAGTGCTGAAGATAACGATAGGCCGAGCGCATCGGGTTATCAAGCCAAGACGGCACAAAAATTCCGAGCGACGCCATGCGATTGGGATAGACATAAAGAAAGCCGAAGATCTCCGGTTCGGGGTAGCCGAACGTGTGGATAACCGTGCCCGGTTCGAGTGTGGTATTTTCAGGCAGTTCCACCACCGCCTTCATCCCCAGCGCCCACTCGCGCTGATGATTTCCTTCCGGCAGTCCGAACTTCATATCCAGGTTCTGTCCCACAGGTCCATAGGGCCCATCCCCCACGACCGTAAGTCCCGCGTGAATGTCCATACCGGGCATGAAGGCTCCGGTGGGTTTCCCGGATTTCTCAACGCCCTGATCCACGAGCCTGACGCCCGCAACACGATTACTGTCAAAGAGAGGCTCTTTCACCGGCATCCCCGGCCACACCTGAACAAGGCCCGAGCCCATGAGATTCGATCCGAGCCACTGCGTGAACTGTCCCATCGAAAGCACCCAGCCACCGTGCTTGGCCATGAAAGGCGGGATAAAAGGAAGCTGGAACGCCTGGTCTTTATACCAGGGAAGGATAAAACCAAAAGTGCGGAAGAGCCAATCGACGAGTTTCAAGATATAGGAGCGGCGGCTCGCTCCCACAGGATCGAGAAGATAATAGACCTCTTCATGCCTCACGGGATGCGCCATCGGAACTTGCGAAAGCTCTTCAGCGGTAAACGCGGCCTTGATCCCCTTCGCCTCGGTCACGATCCCCGAAACACCGAACCCGATGTCGTCTGAGCGCTCGTAGCAGATCACCTGAAGGGGCATACCTGGCATGGCCTTGCTTTGAAAGTGCTCGGCCGTGGGGTCCTGTTGCATGGCTTTCGTCAGCGTGTGAAGAAATCCCGCGCTTGCGGGTCCGAATCCCACACAAACAATATCAACATCCATCTTCTGGCGGTCAGTGGTCATATT
>CAZPCF010000007.1:0-15463 GCA_964585045.1 uncultured bacterium | reverse complement strand
TTTTATCAAATATTTAATCAGTAAGTGGGCTAAGGAACTTTTACAAGGTGTACAGCGTACGGAGTACGGCGAAAAAGCTCTTAAACACGAGCTAGGCGTTGCGCCGTACGCCCTACCCCGTTACTCGACTACCCCTTACAAGGGGTAGTCGAGTGCTTCCGGGATCATGACCTGCGCGACGGCTTCCGCGGCACGGTCTTTGGAAAAACGAATACCAGCAAGGCTAGCGTCCGTCTTCGCGCGCAATTCCGCGAAAGGCTTGAGAGCCGTCGCCGCCAACTGATACCCATAAACCAACTCGGCACAAACTTTACCGACTTCACCGGCGGCACGAGCAGCCTGAACGCCGCAAAGATCCGAGTAAAAATTCAGAACGCCCGGCAAACCTTCGGCGAGCGTCGGATTTTCCGGCCCCTTGACTTCAAGCTCGAGCGTATCGAGAATGAGCTGACGGGCGCCCAAGAGCCACGCGAGCGCGTCCGCCATCGGAAACATCACGCCCTGGCGCTGTCCGCCATAGAGTGTCTTCCCATTTGCGTCCTTGTTCGCCTGGAGAAAAACAAACGCCCAGAGCCAAAGGTCCATCGCGTTAGCGAGAACTTCAGCTCCCATTTCAGGCTTGCGCTTCGCGAGATCGCGTAGATCCTTGATCCAGTTCTTGAACTGAGCGAGAAAAAGATCGTTTTCCATCGTACGGCTCATCTGAAGACGCTGCACACATTCAGGACCTTCGTACGTCGCCTCAAGCTGGGCATCCGACCATTTCTGCGTGAGAAATCCCGGGCAATCTTCCGTGATCCCATAGCCACCCATCAAACTCACGGCTTCGCGCATCATCGTCGCGCCGTAGCCCGTGTTCCAGAGTTTTCCGGCGGGGCAATACACGTCGGCAAGCGACTCTTTGATAAGATACTGGACCAGAAGATCGTTCTCCAGTTCCGCGACCCGTTTTGCGTCGCGCTGGGCCTCGGGCTTCGCCATGAGCTCAAGATACTCGAGAGCTCGTTTGCGCGGTTCCGCGAACGCCTTCATCTGCGCCCGCGCGCCCTTGATCCCCTGCTCGGTGAAGATCTTGTCCTTTTCGTGCTCCAACACATCGAAGGCATCGAAGAGCCGGGCCCCTTCAAATCCGAGAGACGCGCCGGCTTCTCCGGTCGCCCACACATCGACCAACCGATGGCAAGGATCCTCTTTTTGCTGGATACCAAGGTCATAGCGAGGCGTTCCGGCAGAAACCGAGCCTCCGCCGCGAAAACGCGTTCGCTGATAACGGATCACCGGTTCGATCGCGGAAAGGAGCTTCGCGGTGGACATGATCCCCACGGTCACGCGCGTGCGGCGGAACACCGCTTCGATCACTTCGCTATTACTGAAATTCGGGATGATCACGCCGTCCTTGATCGTATAACCGCCGATGATGCGGCTGGCCGGAACCTTCAAATTGAAGATCGGGTCATGGGTACTGGAAAGCTGGTGCACCAGCTTCAGGGTCGGGGCACCGCGGTCATAAAGGCCGGGGTCATTTTCCTCGAGGATCACCATACAGCTTGATTTAATACGCGGGTCATCGCTATCGACCGATGCGGTCACGAAATTCGCGTAACCCATATTGGTGATAAAGCGGCCGCGCTTTTCGACCTGAAGAACCGGCTCCTGACCTTCCTTCCATTCGGCAATGCGGATGCGTCCGGAAAGCATCCCGGCATCTACGCCGACATAAGGAAGCGGTTCCGTAAGCGCGAAAGAGCCGCGAATGATCTCGCGTTTTTCGCCCGGTTGTGGAGGCACACAACCGCCCATGTATTTTTGTTTCTGCTCAGGCGTTCCTTTTTCATGGATCGGCTCGAGCGCGAGGTTATTGGCAAGGCTCGCGGTCGCGGCACCGGCATCCACCCAGCAAAGCTCGAACGCGATCATGGCAAGCACCAGGTTCTTCGGTCCGGCGATATAGCCTCCCTGCTCCGGTTCCATAAAAGCTGCCGTAATACCAGCCGCGTCGAAGGCCAGGAGCATGGCCTTCTTCTCGGGCGTCCATTCATGGGTGTGGCGCTGCTTGTCCGCCACCATACGGGCAACCACCCCGCGCGCCACGGAACGAGCGGACTGGATCACCATTTGGAGGTCATAACGGTCCGCGAACCGCCACATGATCTGACGGACATCGTCCCCCGGAAGCGTGCTCATCAAGGCTCTTTTTTCAGCATTCGCAGTACTCATGGACATTGATTCCTTTCGATTGGTGTTACGCTATGAGATCAAACCCCAGAGAAGGGATTATAGGACCGTCCTTGTCTTTGTTCCTTTTTTTGAATGGCCGACAAGGACTGCCCCGATTTCCTAAATAGGAAATTGATAAGTATCGGGACCGATTCCCCTAGAACGAAGACTCGCTATCTTATTCAGAGAAGGCCTATGAGGCAAGGGGAAAAACCCTTCTCATCTCCTTAGAAAGTTTTCCTCAGATAATTTTTAATCGCCCCGAGATCGCCCCAAAAAGCCCGGTTAAGCTCCACTCTTTCGGCGCACCAGCAAAAATCGCATACGGTCGGAGTTGTTTTCAAAAGCAGCTTTTCAAGATCTTCGCGCAAACAATTCCCCAGATTATAAGGTTTTTCGCAAGCACCACAATACGCGAGATTCCCTTCGGGATCTATGCGTCGGAAAATAAATTCCCCTGCGCATCTCATGGACCGCTTCTCAGGCCAAAAACGGAGATGGCGCAGTCCGGTCAAAGAGTTCCCGATATTTAAATTCTTTTTCTTTAATTTTATTAAATGATCGATCACCTTTCGGTATTTCGGGACAGGCGGAGCCACGGGGTTCCGGCCCGTCCCTCTCAAAAGCGTGTTGAATGCCGGCTGAAATGTGATCTTCGCCTTGAAATTTCCCGCCAATCGGACCAAAAAATCTATGTTCTGAAGGTCGAGATTTTCGCTTGATAAGACCGTCAAAAAGCCGATTTTTATGTGATGCTGGAAGGCGGTCTCAGCCGCGCGAAGCACAGACTGGAAAGCTCCCTTTTCCCTTAAGGCATCATTCACTTTTTCGGAACCATCCAAGCTCAAGGTGAGAGCATCCAAGCCCTTGATCTCTCCGATCTTAGCCGGCACCCATGATCCGTTAGAATTCAGCCTTGCAATAATATTTTGGTCCACACAGTATTTTATTATGTTGCCGATATCATCCCTTATCAAAGGTTCCCCGCCGGTAAAAGATATTATTTTTACCTTCGCTTTCCGCAATTTCTCGATAACAGATAGAACTTGCCCGGTGTTGAGTTCATGGGCATCAGAAACGCTGTATTCATTGCAATATTGACAGGCATAGTTGCATCTCCGGGTGATCATCCAGCTGATCGCAACGGGCTGACGCCTCTTAAGAAGTTTGGCCCCTGCAAGAGCCCGGAGAATCGAGAGTTTAGCGGAGAAATTCATCTTTTTAAAAAGGACCCTGGCAATTGTAGAATTTTAAGAGAAAGCTCATAAAAGCGTCTGCGATAGTTTTTAAAATAAAAATAGAATCTCCGGTCTTTGTTTTTAATGCCGATGATCACCTGCAGCAAGATCATGAGAAATCCCGGCAGAAAATAAAAAACCCGGTACCTTTTGGGGGCGGAGAAGTACTTCGCGACGCTCAAGGGAAGTATCGGCAGAACAGAGTAGAACTTTTTCAGGGCCTCGCGCTCTATTTTTTTGTCTTCCCTGCCCGGCAAAGCCGTGCGGAAAAAGCCGTCCGCTCTTCCATTCTCGATGTTCCGGACGTCCTCTGCGGAGATCGCCTTTTCTTTCAGCCCAATATTGATTATTTCCAGTTTTGGATAATAATAAAGATTAAAACATTTTATCCGGTTCAATCTTTTAAACTTTTTGAACTCCAGGGAAGCTCTGGCCGACTCCTCCTCATTTTCTCCCGGCAAGTCGAACATAAGATCCGCATCAAACCACAAGCCGACATCATCACACACCTGGAAGGCTTTCCATATTTGCTCCCCTTTGGCAGGCCTGTTCAGGAACCGCTCCCGGACTTCAGCGTTCATCGACTGAACACCGAAATTGACCGCATAGCAGCAGCTCTCTTTCAATGCGACCGCTATTTCCCGGTCAAAGGAACTCAAGTGCCCCATGCATTTGAACGGGACCTGGATATGGGCCCGGTACTCCTTCAGGAACTGCAACATCCACTTCTTGTTATAATGGAAAATATTATCAAAAAAGATGATCTGCTTGAATCGATGCCTGGCTTTCATGCAATCGAGCTCAGCGATCATTGATTTTACGCTGCGTTGGCGGAAATACCTTTCCCCATACATCTTATTCATAAAACTTTCGCAACAAAAAGTACAGCTATTGGGACACCCGCGGGAGGTAAGAACGAGAAGATCATCTTTAAAGGAAATGTGCTTTTCGAAAAGGCCTCGGTCAGGATAAGGCAGCGAGTCCAAATCGACGATCAATTCCGGAGAAAGTCCGTTCTTGATGATCTGGCCATTTTTTTTGTGATAAATATTATCAATATCGCAGCTTCCTTTTGGATCTTTAAGGAAACGGATGAGATCGACAAAATGTTTTTCTCCTTCCCCGATTACCACATAATCGATCGTATTAACCGCCGCGACGATCTCCGGGACGAGGGTGGCATGGCTGCCGCCCACAATGATCTTTGTGTCAATATGATCCTTGACCGTTTTCGAGAACCGTTTGATCCATTCAAAATTAGCGGTATAGGCCGAAAAAGCCACCACATCGGGTTTTTCCCTGCAGATCTCGGAAAGCATTTCTTTTTCCCGGCTAAACACTTTTTCCAGGAAAGGGCTGTAAAGGGTATTGTCCTGCTTGCCGAAATATCCGGGATCATAAGCCAGGCTTATGGTGACATCGAGGCCGCTTTGCTTCAAAACGGAGGACAAATACTCGATCCCCAAATGTTCCCTTCCTGTGTGGCAGAACTTAATATGCATTTATCCCCGCGCGTTCATCGCCAGCTTTTCCCACATTGCTTGAAGCGATTTGAGGTTGTTCTCGTCAAAAACTTGTCGGGACGCATCACAATGTGCCGGTTCCCAACATCAATGCTTATCACTTCTGCTCTAGAACACATATCTCATCACTATCATCATAAATACGTAAAATCCGGTATTGCTTCATAAGGTTTGGATTTAGAGATAACCGCTTCGGGGTCAGAAGAATATAAGCAGCCTCGTTAAAATCCTTGCCGCCTTCCGCCAACCTAATATCCAACTTATTTAAAAAAATGTATTTTTGAAAAAAAATATATATTTCAAACATTGGATCCTGAGCGAAGTTTGTAAATCTTATTTTTACAAGGTCTCCTTGATCGAGCTTATTTTGAATCCTTTTAATGACCCCGGAATCCTTAAGTGCACTGAAATATTGTTCGCGGTGAGGCCTCCAAAGACAAACGCCATCGTCTAAAGAAATAGTGAGGATATTCTCGAATTTATTGTAATCTCCAAGCCAGGAAGAATAATAAAATAAAAGAACCGAATAAATAATCACCCCTAGAAGCGCGGCTCTCCTGAGGAACACTTTCTGGATAGCCATGACCGCCCAAGCGGTGATAACGGCCATAACAGGGATCAACGGCAGAATGAATTTAGAGAATTTCACAGAGATCAACGTGAAGATCAGCAGCGGCGGGAAAAAGCATAACAACAAAAACGCCTTACTTTTTTCTTTAACCTTGGTCAATCGCCCCAGTGAAATCAAGAAAACAACAAAAAGCGGCCAGGACATCATATTTAACAACTGCCCCGCATAAAAAGTAATACCGTCTAAACTGAACACCGGGATTTCTCGCGAGCCCAAAGTCCCCCACTTGGCCCCCTTGAATCCGGGATAGAGCGAAAAGACATGTCTCGAAAAATTAACGGCCATTTCTTTGAAAATGTCGGGCCAATAAACGGAGAACAAAAGGTATGACAAAAATAACGCGACGAAAAAATTGAACAGTATTTTTCCCTTTTTTCTGCGGTTGCTTTTCAAGCCGGCCCAAAGCATGTAGATCATAGGCGCCGCTAAAAAGAAAACGATCTGTAGTTTGATCAGGGTCGCGATCCCAAGGCACAGCCCCAAAAGAGCTGAATAAAGACGGTTTGAATAATGTTCCGAGTACACTAATAAAGTCAAAGAAAGCGCTGTTACGGCGGCAAGAGGGAAATCCGGCCCGAATTGACGCGAATAGGCGCCGACCAGCGGATAAAAACTGACCAGAAAAGCGGCAAACACCCCAGCCCTTCTACTAAAAAGCTTTTTGGCGAGAAAATAGGTCGAAAAGATCAACAAGCATAAAAAAAAGGCGTTAAAATAACACCGCGTGTCAAAAAGACGGAAATGATCCGTGTTTGCGATGGAAGATAACAAATAGATCAGAGGGGGCGAATTACCGTTCGGCCACGTTGCGAACAAGTGATAAGCTTGGGTCAACTTATCGAGCATCGAACTGTCTGAATATAAGATCCTCTTATAAGCTATTTGAAATTTGACCGCCTCGAGCAAATGCCAATCAACACCAATGCCGGTCGGCGCCTGATCCAATCCTATCCAAAAAAAATTATTTAAAAAATGAAAAGCGACTATGGCCAACAGCGCCATAGTCGTTAAGATCTTTCTTTTAGACATGATTTGAGCGATAGGACTGGCTTTCATGAAGCTTCGCTGCTTTTTGGGGTTTTCCGCATGAAATGAATTTTTTCATTCAACCAAAAGGATTATCAATGCGTTCATTTAATAATAACGGCCGTGTTAGAATTTGAATCCCTTTATTTTTGTACAGGCTGCCGGCGCCGAGACGGCAGCTTGAACTTGATGGGCCTTCTCCTACGAACAAATGCTTATGCCAATCTCCGGTTGAGGAATTATTTTTAGGAGCTCTTTCTAGTTTTTTATTCAGGACATCAAAGACCTCTCATCCCAGTGATCCAGCCTGCATTCTTTTCATTTTGAAATTTTTCATAATCAGGCGTCCTGGTTTTCTTTTTAGATCATAATCGCAAACTGGAATTATATTGAACCTTAATGAAAAATTATGGGGAATTAAATGCCTTTGCCGTTTATTTTTTAAATGCACGACAAAAACAGTGCTGATCTCTGATTGATTCTACAATTGATAATCAGGCGAGGATCTTTCTAAGTTTCTCAGCAGAGAGGTCGAGCTCGTCCATAAGCTGATGGAGATGGGCCTCCTCGTCCCGGATGACCTGCGGGATAGCCTGGGGGCTCCCCTTCCAAGAGCGGAAAAGGGCAAAAAGATCATCCTGCGCCTCACGTCGATCAAGGAAAACCTCGATCTTTTTGGCGAGCCGGACGATGGAAAGAAGCTTCTGCAGGATCTCGGGATCGAGTTTCGAAATAAACTCCCGGAGACCCTTGCACAGCTCCTCGCTCAAGTAGTGCGCGAGTGGTTCCTTGTGGATATGGACATCCAGCGCCTTCGCGGAATCCATGAGCCGATATATGGAAAGCGTCCGCTTGGCCGGAAACCCGCGCTCGCCCCAATCTTTCACGGCCTCCATCATGCGTTTACTCAAGGTGTGCTCGGCCGCGTAACGAAATTCGACCGGGATCGGCACATTGATCGAACGGTAGATCTCGTTCATGCGCAGGTTCTCTTCGTAGATATGCTCATAAAAATTGCTGACCTTCGCGATCGTCTCATGCGTCAGAATGCTGATGATCTTCGCACGGTCTCCGAGTCTGAGGTCCTTCAACGCGTAATAGATCTCGCCGAAACGCGCGCCGATCTTTTTGGAGAGATCGAGGATCGGAAGCTGATAGAGCGCTTCAAAAAGCTCTTTTTCGAGCTTATCGAATTCTTCTTCGTTCGCGAAGGGTTTTACGGAGCAGCGAAAATCGTAAAAACCGATCTGGATCACTACGAAAACAAGATCCTGCTCTTCCAGCGTTGTTTGCGAAACAACACGTACGCGGCCAAAATTCATGGTCACCGTACCGAAGAACTCCTTACGCTGGTGCAAGACATGCAGGTCAAAATTGAAGATCTTGACGAGGTCCGTTTTGGGGTCGGGCGCATAGAAATTCTCAAAAATAGAGCCGATAGCGTAATAGCTCACTACATGGTGGAGCGTGGCAAGCGCCGGCCTGACGAACTTTTCATAGACGCCCTGTCCATCCCTGATCGACTCGATGTTGCTTTTCGCGAGGGCGAGGTGCTCGAGAAAATCCCGTTCCAGATTGATACCGCTCACCTCCCGGGCGAGATGGATAGCCCGGGACGCATATTGCAGGATCTGGACGGTCTCAAGTCCCGAGATCTCTGAAAAAAACCAGCCGCAGCTCGTGTACATCAGCATAAGATTGCGTTGCATTTCCAGAAGCTTGAGACTCGCCGTGATCTCTCCCTGGGAAAGCTCCCGCAAGGCCTGACGATCAAAGAACTCACGAAGGGTTTCGGGAGTCCGCTTCAGGATCACATGGATATAGTCGTCACGGGCGGCCCAGACATCTTTCAAGTATTTGGCGCCTTCCTTTTCATAGACCTGCGCCAGCTCATCTCGAAGCCAATCAAGCGCCCAGCGGAGTGGTTTTCTCCAATGCTGGGTCCAATTGGCAGGTCCATCGCCGCGGCAGCCACAGTGGTCTTTCCACCGCGCGACACCGTGCGCACAACTCCAGGAAGTCCCTTCGTTGTTCTCCCCTTCGATCAGCCGCACCTCCTGACGCGGCGGATTCTCCTCGAGATATTCCGCATAGTTGACCATCCGGTATCCATGCCGCGGAATTTCCATGTAGGTAAGATACGCAAGTACGCGGTCTCCATAAGCTTTGTGATGGCCATAGGTCTCTCCATCCGTCGCGATATGGATAAGCTGGGAACGCTCATGCTCCAAAACCGCTGTCTTAAGGCGGTCCATAAAAAGTTTTGCGTCAAAGAGAAGATTATCGAACCCGACGGCCTTGGAGATCGGCCCATCATAAAAAAAGATATCAATAGAAAGGGAGGGATTGTTCTTCAAGAAATAGCGGTACGGCTCTTTGGGATCGATGCGTCCCCCAGTCACGTCCTGCCACGCCCCGCCCTCGAGCGGCCGGACGGCCCTGGCCTGATGCGGCGACAAGATGATGTATTTGACCCGTTCCGCGACCAAGACTTCGAGCGTCTCCTCGTTACAGGCGGTCTCCGGGAGCCAAACACTTTCGGGAATGCGACCGAACCGGGAACGGAAATCCTCGATCCCCCAACGCACCTGGGTCTTTTTGTCGCGCAGGTTCGCGAGCGGCATGATCATATGGTTGTAGACCTGGGCGATGGCGTTGCCGTGGCCTCGCCGGGCTTCGCAGCTTGCACGGTCCGCGTGAAGGATGCTCTGGTAGGTATCGGGATGCTTGGCCTCAAGCCAGGAAAGAAGCGTGGGGCCGAAGTTGAAGCTTGTTCTTTCGAAATTATTAACGATCTCGACGATCTTGCCCTTGGCGTCAAGGGCGCGGGCGCGGGAATTGGGATGATAACACTCGTAATGAATGCGCTCGTTCCAATCGTGAAAAGGAGCGGCGCTGTCCTGCTGCTCGATCTCCTCGATCCATGGATTTTCGCGCGGGGGCTGATAAAAATGCCCGTGGAGACAGATGCAAACTTCTTTGGCCATAAGAGAGCATTTCCGCTGTGAACGTTAAAAAAGGCCTGAAAATTTCAACGGAGAGATTATATCACAGGAGAAGAACGACGCCGCAACCCAATTCAAATCTTCATTTTTTTCCTATAGAGCGCTTCGGCGGGAAATGTGTTTCGCCAACGTTCGCCATGCCCCACCGAGGCATGGCTTCACTCGCAGCGTCGGCCTCGCTGAAAAACCGTGGCACTCGGCCTCCTTAGCGTGGCCCACCACACTTCCCGCCTCCGCTCGAAGAGAAGGCGAAGGGTTGAGACGAGGCACGCTGGAAGGACGAGCGGGCAAGGTCTCCGCGAAGCGGAGGAGCGAGGGGTGGAGGGCGAACGAGGGAATCCACGCTGGGGATTCCTGAGTGGTGATGAGGCTCAAGCCCGGAGCCTTCTCGTAGGGAAGTATTCGAGGGCGAAACGGGATTACTTGACCGGCCAGGAGGCCGCGATCCCGGCAACTTCTTCGAGCATTTTTTTTCGGTCCTCATCGGTCACAGTCGTTACAGAACCAAAATATTTGTGGCCAACCATTTCCATGCCGCAGAACCGGAACGTTTCGTTATCGATGATCTGTTCCATGCTCTTGATCCCGCCGGAAGATTCGGCGAACGCAAGCGGCGCACCTAGTGTGTTAACAATATAGACCTTTTTCCCCGGGATGAGGCCCACGGGCCCGGTCGCTGTGTAGTCATACGCGAAGCCTTTGCTGAACACGCGATCGATGTAGCCTCCCGCAATAGACGGCATACGACCCCACCAAACGGGATAAAGGAACGTGAGCTGATCGGCCCATCGGACATGATCCTGTTCGATCGCGATATCGCCGGGAACTTTCCCTGCGAGAAAGGTCTGGAAATCATCAGCCTTAAGCACCGGATCAAAATGCAGGGCATAAAGATCGCGCACACGGACGTCCTGTCCCTTTTCCTTCAGAACACGGACCAGGACTTCTTTGATGGCATGGTTAAAGCTCGCGGTATTCGGATGAGCGTAAACGATCAGATGTTTCATAGCACAACCAGTCCTTTCATTTTATTTGAAAACCCGCTCTAAAAACACTAGGCAAGGATATGTTGCCATCAAAAATCCTGAAAACTATTCGTACACCGTCGTACCAGAAACCGTTTGGCCCTGGGGACCTATTACTGTCCCTTGTACAGAAACAGACCCGTCACCCGTCAAACCCGCAGTCCCTTGACCGGAAACCGTATTGCCCAGAGGGCCTGTCACTGTCCCTTGCGCGGACACAGACCCGTCATCCGTCAAACCCGCGGTCCCTTGACCGGAAATCGTATTGCCCTGGGGGCCTGTCACTGTCCCTTGCGCGGACACAGCTCCGTCACCCGTCAAACCCGCGGTCCCCTGACCGGAAACCGTATTACCCTGGGGGCCTGTCACTGTCCCTTGCGCAGACACAGTACCATCACTGTTTTTTGAAACAGACCCCGAGGCAGAGACCGTGTTCCCTTGAGGCCCGGTCGCGGTCCCTTGAGCGCTTACGCTTCCCTGACCGCTCCGGCTGACAGTCCCCTGACCGGAAACTGTTTGACCTTGAGGTCCTGTTGCGCTTCCCTGACCGCTCACGCTTCCCTGACCGCTCCGGCTGACAGTCCCCTGACCGGAAGCACTTTTTCCCCGAGGCCCTGTTGCAGTTCCCTGCGCGTTCCAGGAACCGGGAGTAGTCCTCGCCACCGATCTTTTCGCGGAGGCGGTGTTCCCCTGAAGTCCCGTCGCGGTTCCTTGCGCGTTCCAAGATTTTGGAGCGGTCCTTGCGCCCGCCGACCGGCCACTTCCCCCCCCCGCTTGACTACCGAACTGCCCTGAGGCACGAGAAGATCCGCCGCCGCTGCGACCGCCCGTGAAAGATCCCGTCGATTTGCCGCCACGCTCCTTGGCTTCCGCAGCCGGAAGTCCGAGCAGTCCTGCAACGATCACGCTCATGATAAGAACCTGAAAAAATCTCGTTCTCATAAAATCTTGACTCCCTTTTTTGGAATACTATATGACAAATCTTGCTGCGGCCGGCAAATGGCTTTTTTAAAGCCGGTCGGGGTTTTTCAGGAACCAGGCAACGGTTTTACGGAGCCCCTCCGCAAAAGGAACAGAAGGCCGGTAACCCAGGAGGCGTTTCGCTTTTGCAATGTCCGCGAAAGTGCGCCGGACATCGCCCTTGCGTTTGGGTGTGTGAACGATCTTTATTTTTTTCAAGCCGAGGATCTTTTGTATCCCGATGAGACAATCAATGACCCGCGCTTCCGAGTGGCTTCCGATATTGAAAGCCTCGCCGGAGATGCCCGGTTTTTTCATGGCAAGAAGATTGGCGGCAACTACATCGTCCACATGGACGAAATCGCGGGATTGCTTTCCATCCCAATGGACCTCGGGTGGGGTCCCGTCCAAAAGACGTTTGAGAAAAATGGGGATCACGTTCGCGTAGCGGGATCTTGGGTTCTGACGCGGGCCATAGACGTTGAAATAACGAAGTGCCACCGTCTCAAGCCCGTACAACGTCGAGAAATTCCGGCAATAATATTCTCCCATGATCTTGGAAGCGGCGTAAGGAGATTCGGGCCGCGGAAGATCCTCTTCGCTCGAAGGGAACTTGTCTGTTTCTCCGTAGAGGGACGAAGATGAG
The DNA here is from genome assembly GCA_964585045.1 of uncultured bacterium. Taxonomy (GTDB): domain Bacteria; phylum Omnitrophota; class Omnitrophia; order Omnitrophales; family Aquincolibacteriaceae; genus Aquincolibacterium. Next base: position 3,192 of record CAZPCF010000007.1, on the reverse strand, counting down.
GTGAAAATGAATCGTTTTACACCAGCCTTCCGGCTGGCCTCAAGAAGCTTCAGGGTCCCTGTCACATTGACCTCATGGGTCACAAGAGGCTGGGCCACGGATCGGGGCACAGAAGCGATGGCCGCCATGTGAAAAACATAGGAAACCCCTCGGACCGCTTTCCGCAGGTCTTTGTCCTTGCAAATATCGCCCAGGACAAACTCGATCCTAGAGCCTATGTGCGCCAGGTTCTCCCGTTTGCCGGTCGAAAGATTATCCAGCACCCGAACTCGGAAGTTTTTGGAAAGAAGTCCGTCTACGAGGTTCGATCCGATAAAACCAGCGCCTCCGGTAACAAGGCAAAGCGGCTTTTTTTTCATGAAGAGAGACCCTTTCTATTCTATGCTCTGATCAAACTTCTGCCGGAGTGCTTCCGGTCGCTTCAAAAAGACACATGCGCTGGACCTTGATCCCTTTCAAGAGGATCGCCCCCCCAAATCCCGGAGTGACGGCCCCTCCGTTCCAGATCTCCGCGGATCTTTTACCAAGGCTCTGCCGGAAACTGATAGCTTTTTCGGTCACCCGGTTTCCCAGAGCGCTGTTGTCCAAAAAATCATAGGCCGTGATCAGCGCGACCTTGTCCTCATTTGCCAGAATAAGCCCTTCCGGGATCACAACAAGTTTCATCGCCCGAGGGGCATCCCCCATGGAATCCGCGGCGATCTGTGTTTCATGAAGGATCTTGTCCGCCGGGATTTCCGAAACGGCCTGGTTGGCCCGGTCCAGAAGCGCCTCAAATCCTTGAACTCGTTTGAGTTTTTCGAGATAGAAACGAAAATAGGTTATTTCGCGCGGTGTGTAATAAGGATGGTTCAAAAGCCGGGCTACTTTCTCTTGAGAAAAGCCCATGCTCAAGAGTGCTTTTTTATTCAACTTGAAAAGGTCCGCGCGGTCATTGTCATCGACCAACTGGTCAGCAGCACTGTTGATATTACTCACGGTCATGACCGCGGAGGCGATTAGACCCACTGGGATAAAAAAAGTTGCGACGGTGACGATCCCCTGGCCGCCCATGCGGGCCTTGGCCATGGAATCGAGCCGCGATTGAAGATCTACGTTCCGGCTATAAACATCCACACCAAGCTCTTTGGCGAGTTGGCGTTTCGTGGAGCTTAAAAAGCTGTCTCCCTCTTCGCCTTTTTCTTTCTTCCGGAAAATACCGCCGATCTTGCTCCCAAGTTTTCCGACCCCTTTACCGATCCCCTCAACGGAATCCACAGGATGAACTACGAGATTTTTCAATCCGGTCCCCGTCCCTTTGATCGAGTCGACCGCACCGTCCGCAATACCTCCTCCGGTGCTCTCGCTGGCATTCAAATTTTCGATCACATCGATCTCACGGAGACATTTCCGGAGATTCGTCAGCCCCCGGACCAGGTAATTGCCGTGAGGTGAAGTGACCGAGAACGTCAGGAATCCCGGAAACTGCCGGTTTTCCTGGATGGATACGATCTGGGCATAAGGAGATTTGGACGGATAGAAATCCTTCGGGAGCCGGAGATCTGTCATGGTGACTGCTCCGAAGGAGAGCGTCTGGGAAAAGACTAAAGACAGAGCTATCAGGAAGCCGATCTTTTTTTTCATCATGAGCTTTTTCTTCGAATTCCTTAAGCTGTCTTTTCTTGAGATTCAACAGCGGCCGGTGCGGAATCCTTCTCCGTTCTCACCCCCATCATCGGGCACTGTTTTATCGGGAGCTCGACTTCTTTGACAAGGTTCAGCTCCGCATCGTACTTTAAGAGCTTCTTCCCTGCGAGTACGATCACACCGCCTTCATCCGTCGCGACCATTTGTGTTTTCTCCATCGTGGGACGCCCCATCTTTCCCATACCAGGCATGGGCATCCTCATGGGCTTATCCATAGGCTTATCCATGGGCTTATCCACGGACATCCCGCCCCCGACTTCGGAGGCCGATAGACCCATAGGGGGCATTTCTTCTTTTCTTGTTTCTTCAGCAAACGCCGGGAGCGAGATCAAAAGCGAGAGCACCACCACTGCAAAAATGATCTTTTTCATGGTTCCTCCGTTAAAGGTAGGAAGCATTTTTTAAAAACGCTTCCGTTTGTTGTTGAAATGCCCATTAAAAATCCTCTTCGCCTCCGTAGAGATCTTTCCGATCCAAGTATTGTCATTCCTCCAATCTCCAACAGAGCGAGCCTCCTTGTGTGAATTTCACTTTTAAGCTTTCCCGGCAGAGCCAAGCACCTGTTCGTTCTTGTGTTTGTACATGGCGACCAGCGCGTCGCGCGCGGGACCAAGATACTTTCGCGGATCAAATTCCGCGGGTTTTTCTTTAAAAGTCTTCCGGATCGCGGCGGTCATCCACAAACGGCCATCGGAATCAATGTTGACCTTACAAACAGCGGATTTTGCCGCTTGACGAAGCTGTTCTTCCGGGATCCCAACGGAATCCTTGAGGGCACCGCCGTTCTCATTAATGATCTTGACCGCTTCCACAGGAACCGACGACGCGCCATGAAGCACGATCGGGAAACCCGGGATCTTTTGTTCGATCTCTTCTAAAATATCGAAGCGCAGGGGCGGCGGGATCAAGATCCCATCGACATTCCGCGTGCACTGGGCCGGCTTGAATTTGTTCGCGCCATGCGAAGTGCCGATCGAGATCGCGAGCGAATCCACACCGGTCTCTTTCACAAACCGGACGACATCTTTGGGGTCCGTATAAGTTGAATGCTCCGCGCTCACATCGTCTTCGATCCCCGCCAGCACGCCGAGCTCTCCTTCCACGGTCACATCGTTCTTGTGGGCGAATTCGACGACTTGCTTTGTGATCTCTACGTTCTTTTCAAAAGGAAAATGCGACGCATCGATCATGACGGATGAAAAACCGGATTCGATGCAGGATTTCGCGAGTTCGAAGGTGTCGCCATGATCGAGATGCAACGCCATCGGGACCGGCCCAAGGCCCTTTTCTTTAGCGTAGGCCTTCATCATCTCCACCGCGCCTTGTCCCATGTATTGCAACAGGATCTGGTTGGCATATTTCCGCGCGCCGCTTGAGACCTGAAGGATCACAGGCGACTGCGTCTCCACGCAGGCCACGACGATCGCCTGGATCTGTTCCATGTTGTTAAAGTTATAGGCCGGGACCGCGTAACCGCCCTTGAAGGCCTTCTGGAACATTTCACGC
>CAZPCF010000006.1:0-22252 GCA_964585045.1 uncultured bacterium | reverse complement strand
TAAAGCACAAAAGCCCACGCTATCAAGCATGGGCTTCCATGGCTTTTTAGCAGTTAGTTGCTTACGCGGCTGCAATACGCCTCAAATCCCGCGTGTGTTTAGGTGACTGTCACCCTTGTGGTGACTGTCACCTGTTTTTTGTTTTTGTTTTTTAAAGAGCAAGTACCGCCATAAAGCAAAACAGCCGCGCTAAGGTGCGCGGCTGCAAGCTACTACCGGCGCTTTAGCACATTTCCTGCCGGCTTCCCGGCAGGTCCGACCACCCGAGGGTGGCGGATTGAGCGGAGCAAGTAACCTTCTTAACTCACCGCTTCCTACAATAAAACTGTAGCTGACCTTTTGCGTTTTGGCAAGGGACCGGGGCCAATGTTGCCCAATCAGATGCTCTCTGGAGGTAATCGGGCTGCTTTATAGATTCTTGTGGCATTTTTGTGGCAGCATAAACTCTGCTGCTAACTTTGCTTCAAGAAGATTTCCTTGAGGCTATGCCATTCAGCTGCCGTGACAGGAAAGTTTGTGCCTTGCGAAAACTTCAGAATGCTCAGGTTTTTCAAGCCTTCGATTTCTCGTATTTCACGACGAAGAAGAGGACGGTTCATAAGCTCCATGACGATTTTGATTTCAACGCGTAACCGCCGCTTACCACGGTCCTCCTCTTCAGCCCAGTATTTCGCTTGTTTAGGATCATCGATCATGAACATGGGGTTGGAAAGAATCTCTGCTATTGCATAAATACCTGCGTCGGACCCGGACATCCATATAAGCGCAAGATCGCTCTTTTTAATCTCGCTCTTATGCTGCGAAACAAGCCACATGTTCTTACCAAAATCGTCATCTGACAAAGCATTCAAGATATCGTAACGGTTCGGGTTCGCTTGAAAGATCCAGACGTTTTGCGCGAGGCTTTCACGGCGCTTCAATTCCTCAGGGGTGCTGACCAACGGCCGTGCTTGCTCTACCACCTTCTCTTTTTCATCATCAAGGAACTTATAACCGTATTGTTTAGCAATTTCCAAAATCTTGTGAAGGCCCAACTCAACGCATTCAATGCCAGTGTTTTCGAGAAAAAGGCTGCGCTCTTTAGGAATGACATTCGCACAAAGGACCAGCTCGACCACCTTGCCGGGATAAGCCTGCTTAAGAAGCCCGTAGTATTCGATAATCTGACCAGCGGCTTCACGCCCTAAAATTCCGCGCTTCACCTCCACAACAATCAGGCGACCATGCTTATCTTCAAACAAAATGTCCAAGATCCGCCCACTGATCCGCACCTGCTGCCCTTTAAGAGTTAATTCTTCTTTAGGGAAAAATTCTTGCGGGTGCTGAGCAATTAAATTTTCGATGTCTTTTTCAAGCATACATCACCATCTCTGCGACATAAAGTCAAAGCACTGTGAAACCAATATTCTTCAGATATTCAAAAGTTGGATCGTAAAACTTTGGATCGCGGGTTGGGTCTTCTACATCCCCCGAGGGAACAACGATCACCATACCCTGACGCGCACGAGTTAAAAGAACGCGATAGGCATTTTTTTGATATTTTTTTCGATCATCGCTATTAATATTAAGCCACTTGCTTCCTCGAAAAGACTTATGAACCCATCCTGCTTTGAAATATCTAAAATCCGCATCCCAAGTCACGCAGGCCCAATCAAGCTCTAAGCCCTGCACGTGAAATTCCGTCGCCACATCTTCAAGGTAATACGAAGACCGCACGTCTTCCTTGCCGTCGAGAAACCAATGAATAGGATCCATCGGCGACTTCACATCAATCGCATGAGGCTTCAGCCTCTCAGCTTGCGAGGAGACTACCATTCCGTATCTCTCTGTACCTCTGGCCTTTTGTTTTAACCATCGCTTCGCCTTCGCGAGGTCGCGAGTAATAACAATGGGATATTTATCTTTCACCTTACCGAGCGTATTTCTAGCCCCATCAACGTCCAAGTCCAATACTTGTTTCACCAGCAACGACACATTCTCAGCACGAAAGGAACGCATCGATACTGAGAGATGAAGCTCTTCCTTATAATTAACATTACGATGTAACTCTAGCCGTTTCAACACCTCCCCCGCTCCGTACTCACTGTCTGTAAGTTTAGGGGAAATATAAACATGCCAGTCGGGGTACGATCTCATTAAAGACTCAATCCATTCAGCAATTCCGGCTTCCCCAGTATTTATTTCTTGGCCACCACCCACAAGACATACAACAACCGCCCAATCAGGATGCCGATTAAGACAGGAAACAAGAAATTCCGGCTCCGAATATAAAAATCCGTCCCTCTTCTTTTTCCGCCGCATAAAATCGGCTGTCTTTGCATGATTCCAAGCGCGCTGGGCTTCATCAAATAAAGCCACATGCTCAAAAGGAGGGTTGTTTTCCTCAACAAGACAGTTATCTCGGAAATGATGCACGTTTTGAATAAAAGCTTTAACCCTTCCCTTAGCCTCGCCCTTTTTTATTCGCTTCCCACTGGCCTTGGTCCTCTTGACCATATCACGGGCCAAAGCTTCTTGAAGAATTGCCACGAGGGGGCCATTCCCCGATAGAAAAACGCTATAGAGCTTATCTTCCTTATCAATGTGCTGCGTCGCAATGTTAAGCCCAACCAGAGTCTTTCCTGCCCCGGGGACTCCCGTCACGAAACAGATCGCCTTCTGCGCCTTGTCTCTTGCTGTCCGGATAACTTCAGAAACAGCATCGGATGTCTGGCTTAAATTGATTGCGCTCGCATCGCTTCGAGAAATCTCAGCGACCGAATGCCTGTTATAGAGTGCCAGTGCAGCCTCCATAATGGTGGGCGTAGGACAATACCGTCCAGACTTCCACTCAAGCCAATTGATAGGCACCCCATCCGCGAACTGCAACACATTCTTGATTACTTCATCAAGCTGTCTCGCATTGGTCTTTACTGGGAATAAAAGCTTGTCATTTTGAGGAGTGGAAACAATATCGAATTGAGCGTGATTTTCGGTCTTTGTTGCGATGAGTATCGGGGCAATAAATCGTTCATGGCTAGGCTCGTGAAAATTCTTCAAATCCAGGGCGTAATCTGTCACTTGATCTAAAGCAGAAGAAGTGAACTCTTTCTCGCCAATCTTGAACTCGAGAACAAAAATCACGGGGCCAATAAGAAGAACAACGTCGATTCGCTCCCCCATGCGGGGAATGGAGTATTCGAAATAGATGGCGCCATCATGCGGGGCTAAAACCTTGCGGAGGATATCAATTTCTTCAACCCAAGCATTGCGCTGGGGTATTTCTACGGGGAAATTACTTCCTAGCGTTAATTTTCCAAGAATTTCATCTGTGGAGGACTTGAGGAAGCTGATAATCGAGTCAGAATAAAATTCACGCTTCATAGGTTAGCTTTTTTCTTTCAGTTAGCATGAATCAACTGTGTCAATTCGCCCGCATCGCCTGCAGCCGAGATGCGCGTTCCTTTGGGCCAAGCCAACCCGATTTTCAGTTTATTCAAAAACCGCGTATAATCTGAATCCGAGGGATTATCCGTCACCATAAGAACCTTCGCGATCTTCTTATCCTGCTTCGCTTTTTCGAAATGGCTTCGAATATCAAAATGCTCATATTCAAACAGCTGCCCGACGGCACGTCTAGCTTGCGTTCGAAAATTGCGATTCACCGTGCTTTTAACCTCTACGAGAAACGCTTGATCACCTGATTCGGCTAACAAATCGACGTGTTGATTACTCCACGTATCAAATCCGAATTTTTGAAAGAAATCGATGGCCACTTGCAACACATCCGCATGGCTCTCTTCTGCTCGTTCCAATAAAGCGTTATCTCGCTCGAAAGAGCTCTTGTCCTCCTTGATTTTCCTAACCTTAACCTTATCTCCATCTAGGAACTTTAGTGTAGGTATGTTTCGAAGCGTCTCTTCCGCTTTCTGTACCTTTTGAAATTCAGAAGCTTCCCCCTCGGTATCATCGTATGGGTTGTTGTAGAACTCTTCATAGAGAGAAGGTTGACCCTTAGAAAACAATTCGTCGATCAATTCATTACGCACGCCAGACCAACTCCCCATGACAGGAAATTTCTCTCCGAACGATTTTAATGGAATAGCATTCAACAGGAGGGCAGCTATCAATTGCGGTATTTTAGAATCATCGACAGTCCCGGGAGCTTCCCAAGTGTGCGCTGGAGGGACTTCACTAAAGAGGTATATTTCCGAGAAAGGCACCAGAAGCGGCCAGCGATTAACTTTGCCCTGAATCTCCTGAATCCACAGATAGTTGTCCTTACGTCGAAACTTGCCACCAACAACACCAAGACCAACAACTGAAGACTTTGGTTTTGTTCCAAAAGAAGAATCGGTTGTGGAATGCATCAAAAAAACATCGCCACTTTTGATTTTATTCCAACGAGACAAATACTTCTCCTCTAGACCCCAAGTCATGAACTTAATAGCGGTCAGCCAGTTTTCCGGAGGTCCTGTAAATCGAAAGAAATTTCGATTAAATAAAGCCTTTCTCAGATCGAATGGGGTCATAGTTTGTCGTACTTGGTGTGTTTGCCCTTGGCCTTCTCAACGGGGTATTTTTGGGCGTTCTTGGCCAGCTTTGCGTCAATGGCCTTGGGAAGATCTATGCCAAGGTTGTCGGCCAATTCGAAAAGGTACATCGCCACATCGGCCAGCTCGTCCGCGATCTCGTCTTTGCAGGCTTTTCCGTGGGTCTCGACTTCCCCGGGCTTCTTCCACTGGAAATGCTCAAGCACTTCTGCAGCTTCCAGGACGAGGGACAAAGCCACGTCTTTGTGATTGTGGAACTGCAGCCAGTCTCGCTCATCCCTGAATTTCTTGATCTTTTCCGTGAGTGCTTTTATTTCGTTCATAGATTTAACCCGTTTTTCCCGCCTTCGGACGGGACCCCGCCACAGGCGGCGGCACGAACCTGTTCCGATCTATTCTGACATTCTAACCGTGAGCCCCTGCGCCAACAATAGGTCATTTAAAAACGGAAAACGGTAGTCGGCGTGCCGGATGTCGTGTGGGATGTGGGACGCATGTCGTATGTAGTGGGTCGCAACTAAAACGTAGGTAGTAGGTGGTACCTAAAAGCAGTATGTGGTAGGCGAAAACAGTATGTAGTAGGTGGTAAATAAAAAACCCGGCCCCCAACCGCCGTTATTTTTTCCGCTTGGCCGGGAGGAAGTTGATCTTGGTGACAATGGAACTGCCAAGACGTTTTTCGAGCTGTTTGCGGGCTCCGCCGGCGATATCGCCGCCTTCACGGGCGATCTGCTGATTGGCAGGAAGACCTGCCGGTTTTTTCTTTTTTGAGATCTCCGCCGTTGACGCTTCGGCGAGCATGTTAAGCACAAGTTCAAGGTTGGTCATATTGTCACGCAGGCTCTGCTTCTTCAGGCCCTTGAGATTCTTGTAGTCTTTGACGCTTCTTCCGGCCCAGGCCTTTGTAATCTCATCGGTCAATATCGCGTATTCTGCGCCTTCTTTCATGCCCCGTTCTTGCCACTCATCAGTCAGCTCTTTACGAATTTCGATGCTTTTGAGCCGTTGATTGATCCACTCTTTAGAATACCCCTTCCTGAGATAGGTCTTCATGGCCCGGTCCATCGCGAGCTCAGGGTCTTCGGTCTCTTCGATGCGCTCGTAGCCGACTTTGGCCAGCCACAGCTTGAAGGGTTCTGCTTTGGGTGAAGGGATGGACTGGATAAGACGTAGAAGCGTTTCAGTATCAGCGGCATCGGTCAGGTAGAATTTACCGTCGGCAGCCTGCATTTTCAGTTGGTTACATTTTGTAACCACCTCACTTCCCTCCTCCTTCAGACGATGCTTAAGCACTTTCCAATAATTTCTCCCGTCGGCACTCCCCGACAATATAGACACCACGTCGACAATTGAAAAATACCAAAGCTCCTTATCACCATCCCAATGGCGGCGAACAGTGTTCTGGTGGAAAAGGATCAGTGATTGCGATTTTTTCATAAAATCTTTCTCCGATAGATACCTGGCTGTATTTTTCTCAATTCCAGACGGTATATTATCACGAATTGATTATATTGCAAGCAAACTATGTTTTTTATTTATAGAAAATCAGGGGCGTTACTGCCGGTGCCAGGCTATTCCCTCATCCTTCGACTTTGCTTCCGCCTGAAGCGGACAGGCAGGACTTCGCCCTTACTCGCGTACGCGGACTGCCAGCCCTTCTTCGAGTAACAGATTGTTGAGATAGACCTCTTCAAGTCAGACCACAGACATCAGACTACAGACTAACCGCCAAACCTTCTTGGAGCAAAAGGTTGTTGAGGTGTTGCTGCTTACCGTCCTTGTCATTCAGCATTACATCCGCGACAAACCTTCCGTACTTATCCGACTTGGAGGATTTGATGATGCATCTGGCTCCCTGGGGCAGAAGTTTCATAACAAAGCGTTTTGCGGCTTCTCCCTCGGGGCTGCCGAGTTCCGGACAATCGATCCCACGGAGGCGCAGTTTTTCGCGGACCTGGGTGCCGAATCCCGCGTCAATGACGGCCCAGAGCGTGTCGCCGTCGATCACGCGTTCGACCGTGGCTTCGTAAGCATGCAAAGAATCGTGCAGCGTACGGGGTACGGAGTACGGCGTGAGGGAATAGTTCCCTTTTGCGTCTTTGGAGGAGATCACGATGTCGTCGGGAGCGAATTTCTTGTTTGTGATGCCGGCCAGCTCCCTGTAGCAGTAAAACCCGAGATCAATAAGTAGTTCGGTTTCACTTGCCCCGACTGCGGGTTGATAGATGCGGTAAGTGTGAAGCGTGAGATCTTTGGGAGGAATCAAAAGATCGGGTCGTTCGGAAGGCGTACGGTGTACGGCGGAAAGATTCTCTTCAATTTCTTCGCGGATGAGTTCGTGGCGGACGAGTTCGCGGAGATCATCCCTTTTCAGGCCTTCCCGGATCGCTTTTCGTTCAAGGGCTTTCCGTTGGCTCACATCCCCGATCTTCAAAAGTTCGACGTGCTGGGTCCAACCCAAATCGCCAGCGGGCTGGCGATTTGGAGAGTCCAGGTAAAACCGGCGCATGTTCTTGAGGTTGGTGTAGGAAAAACCGGGGCCGCATTGTTGGGTAAGGTCTTCGGAGAGTTTTAGGAGAAGCCCCGAGCCGTGGGCGGCCTTGACCGCGCCTTCCTGTTCGACCTCGACGATCCTTTGGCCGATCTTCCAGTAGGCCTCGACGAGGGCCTTACGCGCGCCTTCGTAGAGCGAGGCAATGTCTGAGACAAGTCGTTTGTAGGTTCCGGCTACGAGTTTATCCGTCATCAGTAATAATTATAAACGCTGGGTGAAATATGAAAAGTATAAAAGTCCGAGTGTCCCAACACTTTAAAGCCTTATTCCATCCGCCTAGCAATTTATAGCATTAAATAGCATTCTAAATATTCCTTTTAAATCATATTTATATTGATTTTATAGAAAGCTCATGGTAGCTTATTCGCATGAAAAACAAACTTGCCGCACGCCGAAAAGAGCAGGGGCTTTATGTGCGGGTCAGGGAGATCCTGGAACAGGCGCGCTCAAGAGTGGCCCGCGCGATCAATACCGAGATGGTCCGGGCTTATTGGCTGATCGGACGGGAGATCGTGCATGAGGAGCAAAAAGGCGAATCGCGGGCCGGATACGGGCAAAAGCTTTTGGAAACGCTTTCCCGGAGGCTTGCGGATGAATTCGGACCGGGAGTGGACACCAGCAATCTGTGGAATATGCGCCAATTCTATCAAACCTATCCAATTCTCGACGCACTGCGTCGAGAATTGAGCTGGACCCACTATCGTATCCTGATGCGGGTCGGCGATCCTCAGGCGCGATCGTTCTATCCTGACTTTTTTTAAAATAGATGGTAGTAGTCAGGATTGCCCCAATTTCCGCTTCACTCCAATTGATAAGCATTGGGACTACGAGATCGAATGCATCAAGAATAACTGGTCAGCCCGGGAACTTGAGCGCCAGAAAGGATCACTTCTTTTTGAGCGGCTTTCCTTAAGCAAGGACAAAAAAGGCCTGATGAAATTAGCCCGGAGGGGACAGAAGCTTCAAACCTATGGAGACATGATCAAGGACCCGTATGTCCTGGAATTCACGGGTTTATCACCCCGGTCTAAATTTTATGAGAACAAGCTGGAACAGGCGCTTATCGATAACCTTTCAAAATTCCTGCTCGAGTTGGGCAGGGGTTTTACGTTCGTGGCGCGCCAAAAGCGCATTACCCTGGACGGCGATCATTTCCATATTGATCTGGTGTTCTACAACACGATACTGAAATGCTATGTGATCATTGACCTGAAGATCGGAAAACTTGTCCATCAGGACATCGGTCAAATGCAGATGTATGTGAACTACTACGATCGGGAAGTAAAGAAAGCGGACGATAATCCGTCCGTCGGGTTGATCCTTTGCGAAGATAAAAAAGAAGCCGTCGTGAAATACACTTTACCGCATGGAAAACAACGGATCTTCGCTTCGAGGTACAAACTCCATTTGCCTACGGAAAAGGAATTGAGACGGGAACTGGAACGGGTAAACGGAACGCCGTCCCCGCCACACTGCTTTGGCGGACAGGCACCGGGAGACGTTAGCTCCCCTATTCGCTAACGCGAACGGCACTTGTTTCTTTAAACAAGTACGGCAGAGCCAGAGCATAAGGTCAGCTCTGTACCCTGACCGCTAACCCTTGCTGCAATAACAGATTGTTGAGATAGGCTTCTTTCCCCTCTTTGTCACTTTTCCTCAAACAAGGCGCGAAAGGTCTTTATACGAAAGAACTCCGGCCCCTTCGTGCTGCGCGGAGGCCCGTCCCCCATAGACCAAATGCTTCGCAAGAACATCTTTCCCCATGACCTTCGTGAGGAATTTCAGCCCCTTGAACCATTCGGGATGGAGGGTTTCACCCGCTTTGATCTCCACCCCGATGACTTTTCTGGCCTTTTCGATCAAAAGGTCGATCTCATTGCCCGTGTTGTCGCGGAAATAATAGAGCGGCGCATTCTTGCCGCTATTCCAGAAAGCCTTCAGAACCTCCACAATGACAAGATTCTCAAAAAGAGGGCCTCGCAAGGGATCGCGGGCGCATTGGGACGGTTTTTCGATCCCTAACAAATACGCCGCCAGACCGGTATCGTAGAAATACAGCTTGGGGGCTTTCGTGAGCCTTTTATTGAAATTGCGATAATAGGCCGGAAGAAGATAAACAATGTAGCTTGCCTCCAGGACCGAAAGCCATTCGCGCGCGGTCGTATGGGAAAGCCCGAGATCGTTACCGATCGTGGAAAGGTTCAGGAATTGACCCACGCGGCCCGCGCAGATCTTGAGGAACTTCTGGAAAAGGGAGAGGCTGCGGACGGTCACGATCTGGCGGACATCTCTCTCAAGATAAGTAGCTACATAGTTCGCCATCGCTTCTGTCGGGTTGAGTTTCCGGTCATAGACGCGCGGATAGGATCCGGTATAAAGAAGTTTGTCGGAAGAGAAATTTTCGATCCGGGACCCCAGTTCCCGCATGGAGAACGGCAAGAGCCGTAAAAGAGCCACGCGCCCGGCAAGGGATTGCTGAACGGACTTGAGAAGATCAAGGTTCTGGCTTCCGGTAAGGATGTAAAGCCCGTTCTTTCGCTTTTCATCAACGATCCCCTGCAGGTACGAAAGAAGCTTGGGAACGCGCTGGACCTCATCAAAAATAGCTCCCTTGGGATACGCTTTGAGGAACCCTCGCGGGTCCTGTTCCGCGAACTCACGAACATCAGGAGTCTCGAAAAGAACATAGGGTTTATTGGGAAACACCGCGCGGCAAAGGGTCGTCTTGCCGGACTGCCTCGGCCCGGTCAAAAGGACGACGGGATATTTCCGGGATACAGATGCCAGCTTGGAAGAAAGCCCCCTTTTGATCATGGCGCATCCTAGCCGAAAGGCTTACAGATTGCAAGTTAAACTTTCAATGTGTAAAAACCGACAACAGTCGCTTTTTGAGGGACGGTCGATCGCGTACGCGGACTGCATGCCCTTCTTCCAACAACAGGTTATTGAGATAGGCCTCTTTCCCCTCTTTGTCAGCATAGAAGATATCGGCGACGTAGCGACCGGATTTGCACTCGTACCCTAATCCCACGGGGGCTGCAAGCCACGCTGTGGCCATGCTTTCAAGTATCCTCAACAGCCCATGGCTTTAATTTTATTTTAATCGATGGCAGCCAGGGCAGCCCCAATTTCAGCTTCGCTTCAATTGATAGGTGTTGGGACAGCGAGCGGGCTATTCAGGTCAACATCCAGATCATGCGCGTGTTCTCCAAGATCAGGCACAAAGTAAAGGGGACAGACAATCATTTAATGTCTGTCCCCTTTTAGGTGACTGTCACCCATTTTCTGCTTGCCTTAAGTAAAGGGGACAGACATTAAATGATTGTCTGTCCCCTTTTAGGTGACTGTCACCCGGTTCGTTTGACTTCCAGGCCGGAATTCAATTTATGCTGTCTTTCCCTCTTGCTCGTCGTCTCGATGAACCACCGGCTGAAATCATACAGGCAATGGACCTCATAGATCCCGGACCGGACCACTTCCCCCGTCTTCCGTTCGACCCAGACAATGTAGGCCGGCGCGTAATCCTTCACATCGACGTCGAACATTTCGACGATCCAGCAGTCTTTGAAAAATCTCTTTTGCGGCGGGATCTCAAAATCGTTGTCAGGCATGTCGTGGGTGCTGCCCTTCGATACCGAAGGTTCCCAGCGCTGTATGCCGGCGCTCTCCGAAGGCCTTTTCTCCTTCCAGTACCGGCGGGCTATCTTGACGGCTTCTTTTTTGGTGATCACTTTCCCCTCTTCTTCTTTTTCTTCCTTAATAGGGGCGACTTATGTAAAGGGGGTAGACGATCATTACTGTCTGTCCCCTTTTCCGCCTCACATAGGTGACTGTCACCTGTTTTTCAATTTCAGCTTTTCGCGGGTGTAGTCAACGGATTGAGTCAGATCGTCGTCCGCAAGAAGCTGGCCCTTGAAATATTCCGGCGCTGCTTTTGGGTCCCCTGACGTGGCCCCCTTTGCCGCGGCCTTTTCCGTCTTATTTTCTCCGGCGCCCTCCGCGGCAGCGTCCTCTGCCGGCACGACCCTGACGCGTTTGATGATCTTCTTGTTTTCGGGTGTCCCTGAGTACTTGGACATGATGAAGCGTCCCTTCGCCGTGCCGCTCTCCGCAAACGTACCGTTCTCAAGAGTGACGGTGTAACCGATCCCAAGCGAATTGACGGGAGGATATGGCGTGGTCAGACCGTCGATCACGAGGAGGAGTTCGTCTCCCTCAAAAGCATAGGAACCTTTCCACACGCCGTTCGGCTTTCCGCTCCTGCCTTCTTCATCGTCGAAATTGCATGCGGGGTAGCGCGAGTTCCAGGTGCCGATCGTGCCGTCCGAATAGTCTTCCGCATAGCACTCTATGGACGCCACACGGACCCCTCCCGCGGGCTGCCGCCACACCGGCAGTTCCTCCGCCTGCTCGACCACAGGTTCCTTTGCCCGCTCGACTACGGGTTCCTTTGCCTGCTCGACTACGGGTTCCTCCGCCTGCTCAACCGCAGGTTCCTTTGCCTGCTCAGCTTCGTTTTTTGGGAGCGTCTTTTGCGGGCCCGGTGTTTTTTCGCCCTCCTCCTTCAGGTCCGCCCTGGCCTGGGCGAGTTCGCGTATCGTTCTGCCAAGCTCCCTGTTCTTTTCCCCGCGGGTCTTTTCGTCTTCCTGCCAACGCGCTTTCACGCTATCCGAAAAAGCATTGAACTCTTTCTCGTATCTCTTCTGCATCGCCTCATCCCACGTGAACGGGTCCCCGTGTTCCGCGGTAAAGCGCTCCCGGAAGACGCGCTGTTCCCTGAGAAGGCGGTCGGAATATTTTTCTTTGGGCGGCATCGTTTCGCGTTTGAGGCGCTCAAATTTCGCGGTCAGCTCGTCCACTTTTTTGCGCGCTTCCTCCTGCAGCATCGCCTCATGTTTAAGACGTTCAAACTTTTCGGTCAGCTCATCCGTTTTTTCGCGCGTCTCTGCCGGCGGTACCGTCTCGCGTTCAAGGGGTTCGTTCTTCACGGCCTCTTCTTTTTCGTTCACAAGAATGAATGTTCCGCCCTGAGCGGTCCCGGCCGTATGCTCAACGCCGGGATGACGGCGGGCGGCCTCAAGCAAGGGGTCCGGTCGCGGTTCCGCTCCGCCTTGCGCGCGAGGTGACGCTGACGAAGCCTGATCGGTGGAGTAGATCTGTTGCTCGGCGCTCCAGGAAAGAAGGTCCGGTATGGTCGGGCCGGAGCCGGGAACGTTTGAGCTTGCGGGTGACGGCTTGCCGGCCGGTTCGATATGTTCGCGGCCTGCCCGGGCCACATCCTCCCAGGTCGGCTCGTCCGTCTTTTTGAGCGCCTCTTCCCCGGACGTGTCTCCGGAAAAAGCTGTATGCGTTCCGGCTGCGGAAAAAATGAAGATCCAAAGGAAAAGTGTTTTTATGGCCGCATTTTTCATGTTTCGCTCCTCCTTTAAAGGCGCCCGCTTGCTTGCCCGTCGCGTTACAGGCGATGGCCACCTGTTTTGCCTTAATAGGATCGCCTCGTGTAAAGGGGGCAAACAATCATTTAATGTCTGTCCCCTTTTTTGTGACTGTCACCCGTTTTATCTGTTTTACTCTTTTTCTTTTCGCGCTATCTTACGCAGGCCTTCAGCATACTCGACGGCGAGCCAGGAGATCACATGCGGCATGTCTTCCGGCGTTTTGTCCTTGTTCTTTTCGAAATAGGCAGCGGGATCCGCCGTATCACCTTTCTCAAAGCTCCGTGCAAGGTCGATCCAGCCGGCGTCGCGCTGGCGGGCCCGGAACTCGGCCGCTTTTTTCTTGTCGCCGGCGGCCGCGTACAGGGCGCCGATCCATCCGAAACTCTTTTCGAGGCCCTTCTCCTGCGCGTATTGGGCCGCGGTATCAACAAAAGCGCGGGCGGCCTTGGAGTCCCCCGTTCCCTGCGCCTCACGCACAGCCCTTAGCGCCATGGCGCGGAACCAATCGTCTTCGAACATCTTGTCCCACTGGTCACGCTCCCCGAGAAGGGTCTTGAGCGCGCCGGCGGGGCGCTTCGCCCTGAGCTCTTCTTTCAATTTAAGATCAAGCACCTGGCCCCACTCAAAACCGCCTTCGCCGAGTTCTCCGAGGAACTTCTCGGCCGCGTCCCGGTCCCCCTCTTTCAGGGCGCTGATCGCCAGCGCGCCGCTGAACGCGCCCCCGGTCATCCAGATCCCCTCCGAGCGGGAAGCGAGCTCTTCCTTGACGCGGTCGAAGCCGGCCATATCGCCCTTTTTAAAATACTGCCAGGCCACAGCCGCGTAGGCATCCGCGACTTTTGTGCCGTAGTGCATCATGTCGGACATCGGCAATTCCGACGCCATTTTTTCAAGGACGGCGGGATCTTCTTTTTTGCACGCGGCATCAAACAGGGCGAAGGCGAGGCCTTTTTTTTCATCCTCTTCCGTAATCTTCTCCGCGTACTCCCGGTATTTCGCGTCGTTGCCAACCTGATAGTAAAGGAGCGCGAGCCTATACCGGAAATCTTTGGGGGACGTTTCCGGCTCGAGCGCGTCCGCCACCCGCCTGGCGTTCTCGATATCTCCGGCGGCCAGATAGGCCTGCGCCACCCTGAACAGCTGTTCCAGCCTGACGAGGGTCCCCACCCCCGATTCATCCTTTTTTATGAGCTCGATCGCCTCTTCCCGGCGCCCGGCCTTGGTCAGCGCTTCCGCGACCTCCGGAAGATGATCGTAGCGGGTCGGATCATTGGGCCGCGCGGGGATCTTTTCGTAAAGCGCTGCCGCTTCGCCGGCCCGGCCCCCCTCCCCGAGCTCTTTGATAACATCTTCGATCAGATCGCTGGTAAGCCAATCGAACTCGCCGATATCGGCGAGGACCTTTACCGTCCCCTCGAAGTCCCCTTGGGCGTACATCCCGTCGGCGACGGCAAGGAGCGCTTGGTCTTTGTCCTCTCCGGCGAGCGATCGCGCGACCTTAAGCGCCTCCTCGATCTCTCCGGACCCGGCAAGCGCCGCGGCGTAATCCCGTTTCACCGAATTCATCCGGTCGCGGCTCTCGCCCGGATAATGTTTGGCGACGAATTTTTCGGCAAGGGCCATGTCGCCGATCCCGCCGAGGTTCTGAGACACGTAGGAAAGGCCGTTCTTCCGGGGCTCGGTCTCGTAGGTTTCTCCGCCGCCGTCTTCATCTTCGTACGAGTCCTCGCCCTTTTCGGGGAGCGCGAGCGCCGCCTCCTCGGCCTGCGCGACGATCTTCGCGATCTTGGCCTCGACCGCCACCTCAAGGCGCGTGATCTCCTCCTCGATCTGGGCGCGTTCTCCGGCGGCGGGAGTATAATGGAGGTATCCTTTCAGCCAGGCGATCGCGGCAAGTTCGTTGCCCGCCTTCGCATCCACGAGTCCCATGTTGTAATAGGCTGGAAAATAGAACGGGTCCGTTTTCAGGACCTCGTCGAAATATTTCAGCGCGACATCCCACGAGCCCTGCTCCGCCGCCATCGTCCCCTTTTTGAACGCCTTTTGGATCCCGTCGGGGGAAAGGTTTTCTTCGGCAAAAATGGGGGCGCTGCCGCAGGCGAAGAACACGACCGCGAGAATGAGAAAAAATGGGCTCTTTGGACGCATGATGTCTCCTTTATTTCTTGCCCGGAGCGAGGGCCTTTTCGGTCGCCGCGAGCTTGCGCATCCCTTCGGCGTATACCACTGCGAGACGCGCGATGAAATCAGGGATCTTTTCAGGTTTTTCGTCTTTTGCCTTCTGAAAATATGCGTCCGGATCGGCCGTCTCTCCCGCCGCGAACTCCCGGGCAAGCTCGAGCCAGGACTTGTCCTTGTCAAAAGCTGTGAACCGCGCGGCGCGATCCTTTTCGCCCAGCTTGTCGTACACCTTCCCGATCCGGCCG
The DNA here is from genome assembly GCA_964585045.1 of uncultured bacterium. Lineage (GTDB taxonomy): Bacteria > Omnitrophota > Omnitrophia > Omnitrophales > Aquincolibacteriaceae > Aquincolibacterium. The sequence continues at coordinate 7,302 of CAZPCF010000006.1, read as the reverse complement.
AACTGATCGAACAGTTTTTCTTCTTCGGCGAAACCGGCGGCAGCATCGATGAATTCTTTCACGCGCGGCGACGGACCTTTCTCGAGGATCTTATCGCACGCGTTCAGTCCGCTTTCAACGATCCACTCTTCCCGCTCGCTCCCTTTCCACTGGCTGCGCTCGGCCAGCAGGAGGCCCAACGCCTCGTCCGGACGGCCCGCTTGCGTTTCGAAGTCCGCTTCCGTGCACACACCCGCTTCCCGCACCCATTTGTCGGATATTTTCTGGATGTACTCCGCCGCGATCTCTTTGTTGCCGTTTCTGCATGCCAGAACAGCGAGCTCCTTATAAAAGGCTGAGCTTTGCGAGAATCTGTATCCGTCAACCTTCTTGCGGGCTACCATCTCTTCTATCCGGGAAAATCCCTCGCTGTCGTTATGCGAGAGATAATACCAGCCGAATTGCGCAAACTGCCAGCCGAGTGAAAACGGCCCGAATGGGGATGGATACACATACGGAAGGTATTTTTCGGCCTCCGCAAACTTTCCCTGATCGATCAGCGCCCGAATGATATCATTCGCCACGTGCCCCTTCCAATCCGCATCGGTGATCGCATTCTGAACCGCGTCGGCCTTTTTGAGATCGCCCAGTTTCGCGTAGAGAAACGCCACTTTCGCCTGCAAGCTTACCCTGTCGGAAAATTTCGAAAAATCAAGCCCGTCAATGATCGCGCGGGCGGGCGCCGGTTCACCGGCTGCTTCATACGCCTCGGCACATTTGATGGCGTATTTGATCTTTTCAGACCTATCATCCCCCGCGTATGCCTCGAACTTCTTAATGAGAGCATTCGCTTCATCCTTCTGTCCGGCGGCTGCAAGCGCGCCGGCAATGGGCGGCAGCAAGTCATATTTTGTTTCCTTGTATTTGACCTTTTCAAATAACTTCAGCGCGGTGTCAGACTGGCCTTTTTCGATAAGTTCTTTGAACATTTCCTCGAGATCATAGTTGCTTCCCTCTATCTCTTTCAAATCGGCAAGGATCTTGACTGCCCGCGGCAGATCACCCCCTTTATAAATTTTTTTCGCCGCATTGCAGAGCGGTTTGTCGCGAAGGTCGGGAGGAAGCTTTAAGGCGATCTCCAGGCCTCGCTCGACATCCCCTTTCGAAATGAGATTATTTGCGATCATCTCACGGATGCGTGCCGGTGTATAATAGGTGTCCCCCGCGAGATGTTTCTGCGCGAATTTATTCGCCCCCTCTTCATCAAGCATGTCGGCATAATAGTAACAGATCGAGTGGAGCGCTTCTAAGCGCGTCTTAGACTCGTAGGTTATTCCTTCCTCAGTCGCGATCTCGGTTTTTTCCGGGAGTGCAAAGGCCGCCTCTTCGGCCTGCTTCATGATCTTCTCGATCTTGGCTTCAACCGCCACTTCAAGGCGCGTAATCTCTTTTTCGACCTGCGCGCGGTCCTCGGCCGCGGCGCCATGATGGAGGTATCCCTTGAAATAGGCGATCGCGGCAAGCTCGTCTCCCGCTTTCTCGTGCGCAAGAGCCATATTGAAATAGGCGGGAAAATAGAAGGGGTTGTTGTCGAGGATCTCTTTGAAATATTTGATCGCGATCTTCCAAGAATTCTGCTCCGCGGCCGCGAGCCCTTTTTCAAACTTCTTCTGGAGATCCAGAGGAAGCGCTTCTTCTTGGGCAAAGGATGGAAGTACCTGGAGCGAAAACACTAACGCGAGGATGAAAATAAATGAGCTCTTTAGGCGCATGTTGTCTCCTTTATTTTTTTCCCGCGGCAAGGGCCTTTTCATTCGCCGCGATCTTGCGCAGGCCTTCGGCGTATACCACTGCGAGACGCGCGATAAAGCCAGGGATATTTTCCGGTTTTTCGTCTTTTGCCTTCTGAAAATATGCATCCGGATCGGCTGTCTCTCCCGTTTCAAATTCTTTGGCAAGCCTGAGCCAGGACCTGTCCCTATCAAACGCCTTAAACCGCGCGGCGGAGTCCTTTTCGCCCAGCTTGTCGTACACCTTCCCGATCCGGCCGAACTGGTCGAACAGTTTTTCTTCTTCAGCAAAACCGGCGGCAACATCGATGAATTCTTTTACGCGCGGCGACGGACCTTTTTCGAGGATCTTATCGCACGCATTCAGTCCGCTTTCAATGATCCACTCTTCCCGCTGGCTCCCTTTCCATCGGTCGCGCTCGTCCAGCAGTAGGCCCAACGCCTCATCGGGGCGGCCCGCTTTAGTTTCAAAATCCGCAATCCTGCACACGCCCATTTCACGCACCCACTTGTCGGATATTTTCTGGATGTACTCTGCCGCGATCTCTTTGTTGCCGTCTTTCCATGCCAAAACGGCAACTTCTTTATAAAAAACATCCCTGTTTTGCGTCGGGCCCAGACTCTTCTTCTCAGCGGCAGCCTTTTCTATCCTGGCAAATCCCGCGCCGTCGCCTTTCTTGAGATAGTACCAGCCGAATTGCGCGAGCTGCTCGCCAAGCTCAAACAAGCTGTATGGATTTGGCTCCATATCCTGCAGGTATTTTTCGGCCTCCGCAAACTTCCCCTGATCAAGCAGCTGATGCACGATACCATGCACCGTGTACCCCTTGAATACCGGATGAGTCATCACCCTCAAAACCGAGTCTGCCTTTTTAAGATCGCCCAACTTCGCATAGAGAACCGCCACCGGCATCTGGAGATTGGGATCCGGGGAAGTAAAGGTGGAAAAGTGCGCGACTTGCCCGTCAAGAATTGCGCGGGCACGGGTTGGATCACCGGCCGTTTCATAGGCCTCGGCCACCTTAATGTTGAACCTAGATTTATTATCTTCTAAATCCCATTCATTAGGAATATCTTCCCCGATATCCGCCTCAAGTTTCTGAATGAGGGCGAACGCGTCATCTTTCTGTCCGGCGGCCGCCAGCGCACCGGCAACGGGCGGCAGTAAATCGTATTTTGTTCCTTTGTCATCGACCTTTTCAAATAACTTCAGTACGTCATCAGACTGCCCCTTCTCGGCAAGCTCCTTGAGCATTTTCTCGTAATCATGATCACTTTTCGAAACAAGCTTTTCCGCTATCAACTCCCGTGTGCGATCCGGTGTAAAATAGTCATCTTTCGCAAGATGTTTCTGTGCGAATTTATTCGCCCCCTCTTCATCAAGCATGTTGGCATAATGGTAATAGACCGATTTGAGCGCTTCATGTCGAGGGCTGATCCACCCGTCCTTCTCAGGAAGGGCAAGGGCCGCCTCTTCCGCCTGCTTCAGGATCTTCGCGATCTTGGCTTCAACCGCCACCTCAAGACGCGTGATCTCTTTTTCGACCTGCGCGCGGTCTTCGGCCGCGGCAACGTGATGGAGGTAACCTTTGAAATAGGCGATCGCGGCCAGCTCGTTTCCCGCCTTCTCGTGCGCAAGACCCATATTAAAGTAGGCGGGGAAAAAGAAGGGATTGCTGTCGAGGGTCTCTTTGAAATATTTGATCGCGATATCGAACGAACCCTGCTCCGCGGCCGCGAGCCCCTTTTCAAACTTCTTCTGGAGATCGGGCGAAAGTGCTTCTTCCTGGGCAAAGGATGGGGATGTCTGGAGCAAAAAAACTAATCCGAAAAGAACAACGAGAACGCCGTAACGCGCAAAAGATCTTTTCCGCATAGATGCCCTCCTGAAATACCACGATGACAAATCGTCGCTTTCCTTCCCCTATTTCTCCCGCGCGCGCTTTACCGCGTCCCAGAATTCCCTTTGCCGGTCAGCGTTTATTTCTGAAAAGGAGCCTTTGTCGATCAATGCTTCGTCGATGGCGGCCTTTACGGCAGGATCGTCCATAACTCGCATCCTCAATATTTCGTTTGGCACACCGGCCGACTCCGGCTCCGCCTGCTTGAGGTCGGCAATTGCCGCGTCGATCGCCCGCTCTGTATTCTTCTCCTTGTTTTCTATTAATAGCTCCCTGTAAATCTTCTCCTTGACGATGGTGTTAAAAGCGGTTTGCACGTCCTCGTCCTCGACGATCATCTTTGTCAGCTCATTCTCCCCCGCCGTGTCACGCGCGGCTATCCCGGCATCCGCGAGCGGGTTTTTGAGCAGCTCCTTCAGCACCATGCTTCGCACCGCCAGCTCGCCGGAAGACGGAGGAGGAGTGACCGTTGCTTTTTGCGGTGCCGCGGCCTGGGCCGGCGTTGCCGGCGGCGGGACCGGTGTGCCGGCCGGTAGGGGTATGCCCCCTTGGGATGCGGCCTGCTGCGGCGCGGCCTGCTTCCACTGCAGTCCCAATGCCGGGTTGTTTTTTACCCGCGCCAGGTCTACCACGTCGCTTTTCTTGTCGCGCAGGTCGACGACCGAACTGTCCAGGTGGGGCGTCTTCAGCTGGGCGGCACGGATCGCCATCTTGAAAGAAGCAAGCGAGGAACGGTAATTATCGATCCTTGCCTGGATCATCAGCTGGCGGGCCCTGCACACCCGTATCTTCTGCTCATCGCTCCCGGGCACCGAACCGCAATCGATATTGAACAGCTTGATCTCACCGTCAAGAAGCTCTCGTTCCTGATCGAGCTGCTGCTTCCTGTCCTGCAGGGCCCGGTATTCGCTCTCCGGCATGTCGGACGGCAGGTCAACGGCCGCTTCCATCTGATCGTTGAGCGATTCTGCGACACAGACCGGTGACGCAATGAGAAAGAGTCCGCAGCAAAAAAGAGTTATCAGCATGTGACGTTTCACTTTTTCTCCTCCTTTTTTTCACTCCGTTTGACCTCGGGAGCCTTCCCTAATTCTTCACGGATCGTAAAAATTATCCAGTTCTCTTTGTTCGTCAGTTCATCGGCCTTCTCGCGCATCTGCACGATCTCAACCGGGTTAACACCCGGCTTGCTCTGCATGTCTGCTAATTTCTTTTCGATGGCCAGACGTTCGTTGCGCGCATCTTTGCGCTGAATCTCCAGTTTATCCAGGGCCGGCGTTCGCTTGCCCTCCGGGATCATCGTCCACTTGTCTTCCGGGATCATCACCCCCTTGGCCTCGGGGACATTCACCGCGGGGCTTGTCGCCAGGTTGTCGCCGGGAACGCCGGCGGTATCAAATCCCAGCCGCGCACGGTCGCTTGCCGTATCTCCGAACGACGACGCCTTCGCCTCTCTGCTGTGAAATTCGGTGCTCTTCATCTGCCCCTGAGCCGTCTTGCTCCCGCCCTTCGGGTGCTCGTCCGGTACCATTTGATAGATTATCGTCTCAAGCGGGTTCATGTGCTTAAAGGCAAGCGAATTAAGCCCCGCATCGGAATCCTTTTGATTGCCTTGTACGCCGCCGGCGCCTTTCGCCGCACTGTTTCCTGCCTTTTTAAATCCGAGGCCGCCTGTTGCGGTTGGCACGCTGACCGGCTTCAATTCATTTCCCAACCTGCCCACCATGCTCTTGATCCGCGTCCCGGCCGCTTCCATCTGCGCCTTGGCTTCCGCTTCTTTGCGCTGGCGCTCCCGCGTGTCCTGCAACTTTTCCTCGGCGCTTTCCAGGTTCTGCAGTAACACTTCATCTCCCGGGATGAACGACAACGCCTGCCGGAATTGGGCGGCCGCCTTTTCAAAATCCCCTTCTTTAAAGAAGCCAAGGCCAACGGAATTCTCTTTTTTGCCTTTCGCGTTCTGAAGGTTGTTCAGGACTGTCTGGTCGCCCGGTGTATATTGCAGCGCCTGCTGGAAGTAAGAGATCGCCGCGTCGAAATCACCGGCTTTATCGTAGCGGACTCCTTCGTTATTAAGGTTGACCCCCTGGCGTATTCGCGCCTGCTGAGCATCCCAGGCGGCCTGCTGTTCGCGCTGCTCGGCTTCATATTGCCGCTGGTCCTGCCGGGTCCAGCCAGAACCGCCCGAATCGGATGAGGAGGATGGCCCGGGGTTGTAATCGTCGCTGTCATAGTTTTTGCCGTCGTAGTCGGTCCAGATGTAGCCCCAGCAGGCTGAGTCCATTCGCCCGCCGACGCTCAGAAGGAAGAAAATAAAAACCCCGCAGATGCAAACGAAGATCTTTTGTGGAATGTTGCCGGCCTGAAAATCATTGCCTTGATATTTTTTCATGTCTTGATTCCCATTTCACGGTACCCGGCGCCGGTCCCGGCAGCGCATTTTCTAGCGCTCGTGAGCGCACCGTTCTTCTTATGTCCTTTTCAAGCCCCCTTTTTCGTCATACTGCTTGACTGGCCCATCAGGCTTTCCGTTCCTGAAAACTGCCTCGGATTTTAATTGCCCGTTTTCGTAATACATCTTTAGCGGCCCCTCAGGATTTCCGCCTTTCAAAACCGCCTCCATTTTTAACTGTCCGTTTTCGTAATACTCCCTAGACGGCCCTTCAAGCTTCCCTCCTTCGGAAATTCCCTCGAATTTTACCCTTCCGTTTTTGTAATACTCCTTAACCGGCCCTTCCGGTTCTCCTCCCTCGAAAACCCCCTCTTTTTCTACCTGTCCGTTTTCGTAATATTCTTTAACCGGCCCTTCAAGCTTTCCGTCCTTGAAAAACTTCTCTGATTTTAGTTGCCCATTTGTGTAATACTCCCTGACCGGCTCCTCCCCGTATCCGACAGAGCTAAATGTTATCGCCAAAATTACGGCGGCCCAAATTAATCCGCCAATGAAAGCTCCTGTTTTAATATTCCTCCCCACAACCCCCTCCCATTTTTTCTGCGTTCCCTTCGCCTGCGAAACACCGTCCGGTTTACGCGGGGGGCCAGATCATTTTGATAACGCCCATGATTATACTGAAAAGCACGACGGCCGCGACGACCAAGATCGCCGCCATCATGAACCAGTGCGGGACGAACCGGGCAGACTGCGGCTCCTCCGGGATGCCTGCCAGCTTATTATAAAGGCGGGCCGCTGCCGGTACGCGCTGTCCGGTCTTTTTCAAGGCGATCAGAAAGAGCGAGATCCCGAAAAAAGAACCGACCGCGATAAAGAACCACGCCTCCCCGGGCTCCCCGGACGCAAAAGCGCTGCAAGCCGCATAAGTGCAGGCCGTAAACGGCGCGATGAGAAAAAGGAACACCAGAATGTATTTTCCCGCGCTCACTAAAATATGTTTTATCATCGGTCCGCCCCCTTATTTTTCCCGAACTGATCGATCTATATAAAGGGGATAGACGATCATTCAGCGTCTGTCCCCTTTTTTGTTTTTTTCGTCAAATGTTTTTTTGTTCTTCCAAATGTTTCGCCTGGATGTCCTTGAGTTTGGCGGCCGTGCTGGTGAGCGTCGTTCCATAATTCGCGGTATTGATGCCCTCTTTGGCGAGCTTGTCGGCTGCGCCCAGGGCCTGATACACGGTGA